>JAUMWL010000032.1:0-2314 GCA_030529665.1 Coriobacteriales bacterium | reverse complement strand
CTCGAGCGTGTCTCCCCCTGAGCCGCCGGTCGTCACGACCTCATCGCCGACCAGCTCGATTGCGTCGCCCAAGGCCGGCTCGCTGCCCAGCACCTGGATTTCTCCCGCCTCTTCTGCCAACGCAGCCGCCTGCGGCGCCGCGGGCAGGAGCCCCGCCGCCAGCAGCGCCGCCACCACGCAGGCGACCACGCGCCTCGCACCCGTCCTCGTCCCTCTCATGATGCAACCCCTCCCTCGCGCGTCGCGCGCCCATGCCACGCGGGACGCGCGCCTTGAGCCGTAATCCCCTACCATGCTATCATCTTGTGACTATATTGGCTCGCTCTTTTTCCGGATGACGGCGCCAAAGACCACCCGCATGGTCACCACTCTCCGCCGCTTCCGTGGCACTTTGCTGGCTCCCCATTGCTTAGCACGGCTTACAGGTACGTGACCGCACAATAGCCGGGACACATAACCTGGCACGCCATATACCGGTAGGTCTTTCCGCTAAGCGGATCCACGTAGTCAAGCTCCACCTTCTCTCCGTCTATGGCAGCGCGACTGACGTTTTGGAACCACTCTTCCCCAATATGGGGATACAACTCCCTTACGCTATAGCCCAAGACGGCCTCTGCAGGGAGCCCGCCCAGTTGCTCGAACCTGTGATTCACATAGATTATCTTTGCGTCGTACAGCTCGCTGTGCTCGGCATGGGTCACGTGATACACGCTGTAGGAGAGAGGCAGGTCGTCAAAGAGGGCAAAGTCCTCCTTGGTGGGAATCGTCGCCTCCTGTCCGTCTCCCCTCTTTCCCGCCCGCGCACTGCGCAGGAGCAAAAACACGATCACCAGCGCTGCGACAACGAGCACGCACACCGCGCCGAGCGCAATGCTAAGCAGGTTCTGGCGCAAAGAGTCGGCAATGCCGATTCTGGTGTCCTCCATAAAGTAGTACGTAAGGGCCGCGTTGGCCGTGGAGGACGGCACGCCGCTTATGGCCTTGGCCAAGATGGAGTACAAGACCGTGTCCTCTCGATTGACCGCCAGGCAATAGTCCATCTCCACGCCGGTAGACCAAGTGGTGAGCCCATACTCCTCGCACTGCCTTGCAATGTTGTTGTAGCGATAGTTGCTGATGAGCAGGCAGTCCGCCTGTCCGCCGGCAACGGCCTTTAGGCACTCCTGCGTGTCCGCAAAGTAGATCGCGCGCCAATCGGGGAAGTTCTCCAACAAGAAGACGTCGTAGTTGGGATTGTCCGCGTTCACCGCAACCGTAACCCGATCCTTCTTTTGGAAGTTCTCCTTGTCTGACTCGCGTATGACCGCGGACATGTCGGTGCTCATGATCGCGGGCGTAACAAACACGCCGCGCATCTCTCCGTCGTAGGCGGTAAGGTTGGTGGGAAACACGCAATCCACCTCGCCGTTCTGCAGCGCCTCCATGGCGGCCGCGGAGGTCGGGTAGCACACCGGCTCAAAGTCCAGCTGCGCGTTTTCCAAGCAGTTGGAGGCAACGCCCAGACAGTCCTTGAGCGCTCCCGTTAGCTCTCCCGTTTGCTGGTCCTTGGCACAGAGGGCCAGGTAGTTGTCCTGATACCCCACCCTAATGGCACCATGCTTGGCAAGCCACGCGCTTTCGTTGCCGTTGAGGTAGTTGTTGGTGCTAGAGGTCCTAAGGTACTTGGCATAGAGGGCCTGGTTGTAGTATGGCTCCTCCTCCTGCACCCTGCTCATTGCGCCGTTGAGCTCGGGCATGAGCTCGGAACGAGACTTGCTCACGGCAAAGTAGAAGTCGGAGACGCCCACCTTGCACACCGGCACGGCGGCTCCGTCTGCAATCAAGCCGTCCAACGACAGGTAGAGGTCAATCTTGCCCAGCCTGAGGTTCTTGAGATTCTCCTCCTCCGTTCCCGTGAGCTCCACCAACTCCGCCTCGACCCCGTTGGCCTTTGCCCAATCGTGAAAGAAGCCAATCTGTACGCTTCCCTTGTTTGCGCCGACCTTTTTTCCGTTGAACGTGGCGTAGTCCTCCGGATCGATCTCTTGGTTGCCGGGGGCGGCAAAGAGATAGTATTGCTCCGTTCCCATGGGAAGGGCGGCGTACAGCATGTGCTCTGCTCGCTCATCCGTAAAGGAGACGTCGCTCAAAAGGTCTATCTTGCCGTCCTCCAGCATGCGAAGCAGCTCTGGCCAGCTGCCGTTTACGTACTCATACGTCCAGCCGGTGTATGCCGCGATCTTTTGCTGGTAGTCATAGGCGTAGCCAGAACGTCGTCCAAGCTCGTCCGTGGTATTGAACGCAGACTCAAACCAGCCTACGCGCACGACCTCCT
>JAUMWL010000298.1 GCA_030529665.1 Coriobacteriales bacterium | reverse complement strand
CGGGGACGGAGGTGCTGACACTCTGGTCCCACACAGTGTGTCAATGCCTCCGTCCCCGTGACACACAAGGTTCTCTTGCCGATACCTCGCGCAATGCGGCCGGGGACAAGCCTTGCAAACCCTTACACTAATAACGACGTAAGACCCAGCGAGAGGAGCCAGGATGATCCAAGGCGCAATCTTTGACATGGACGGCCTGATGTTTGACACGGAGCCCATATGGACGAGGACGTGGGCACCAGTGCTGGCAACCATTGGCGTTGAGTACCCCCACGGACTTGCCGACGCAGTGCGCGGTACGTCTGGCAAGAGCATGGAGGCGGTCATCAATCGCTTCCTCCCAAACGTGGACGCGGCCTACGTGCGCGAGAAGGCATACGAGCATGTGCACCAAGAGCTCGAGAAGGGCGTGCCAAAGAAGCCCGGCCTCGATGAGCTGCTGGCCTATCTCGCAAGCAAGGACATTCCCATGGCCGTGGCCTCATCCAGCTCGCTGGAGGCCATAAAGAAGAACCTTGCAAACGGCGGCGTGAGCGAGTACTTTGGCGAGCTCTTTACCGGCGTGGGCATGGCCCATCCCAAGCCCGAGCCCGACATCTTCCTAAACACGGCAGCAGCCATGGGCGTGGACCCGGCCCACACGCTGGTCTTTGAGGACAGCCTCTCGGGGGTGCGCGCAGGAACCGCGGGAGGGTTCATTACCATAATGGTCCCCGACATGGTGGCACCCGACGACTTTGCGCGCGAGCACGCTGCCTGCATCTGCAAAGACCTGCTCGAGGTGCGCGACCTGCTCGCAGAGGGCAAGCTGGGATAGCGTTCCTGCCGCGCCACCTCCCATCATTGGAGCGAATGGAGGAGGTTCGCATGCTCGAGGTATCTCACTACACCAAGCGCTACGGACGCACCGTGGCATGCGACGACGTGTCGTTTGTCCTGCCCAACGGGAGCGTAAACGTTCTGCTTGGGCCAAACGGTGCCGGAAAGTCCACCGTTATGAAGGGCATCGCGGGGTTTTTGCGCTTTGACGGCCGCATCCTCATAAACGGCAAGCCCAACCACCTGCCCCAGAGCCGCCGCGAGCTTGGCTACGTTCCCGAGATACCGTCGTTCTACCCCAACCTCACGGTATCCGAGCATATGGAGTTCGTTGCGCGCGCCTATCGCATGCGAAACAAGGACGAGTATCGGGCGCGCGCCAACGAGCTTTTTGAGCTCTTCTCGCTAACCGAGCACAGGGACAAGCTTGGATCCGAACTCTCCAAGGGCATGGCGCAAAAGCTGAGCATCTGTTTGGGGCTGTTTACGGAGCCGTTGGTGTTGTTGCTTGACGAGCCCTTTATTGGCCTTGACCCCCACGCCATAAAGCAACTAAAGGACACCATGTGGCGCCTGCGCAACGAGGGCGCCACGCTTTTGGTGAGCACGCACATCATCGACTCGGTCGACATGCTTTGGGACCGGGCTATCATCATGAAGCAGGGAATGGTACGCGCCAACGTTCTTAGGGACGAGCTGCAAAACGGCACGGACTCACTGGAGAAGCTCTTCTTTGATGTTACCGAAGGGCGGGGCTAGGCGTGTTTTGGTACTACGCCATCCACTCCGCAAAGAACCAGCTGCGCAGGTTCGTTCGCACATGGGCATTCGTCCTGCTTTTGGTGGTAGCGGTTCTTGGGGGCATTGCATGGTATGCGGTGCGCTGGTACTCCGAGCGCCTGCAAGATACCAACGCCCTGATGCCAGAGGACTTTGCGGAGCTGCTGAGCGCAAGCGGGCTTACACCGCTCAATGCCCTGGAGCTGGTGCTCGGCCTCGCAATACTGGGCGTCCTCGTGCTGCAAGTCATCGGCGCCGAGAAAAGCACGTCGCGTCTCTTTTTGCAGGCCGACGTAAACATGCTCTTTCCTAGTCCC
>JAUMWL010000297.1 GCA_030529665.1 Coriobacteriales bacterium | reverse complement strand
GTGCCAGGGTATTGCGCTTCTTGCGACCGGCAACTGCGCGCTTAACTCGTGCCATAGTAGATCAACTCCTCAAATCGTGCGAAATGGACGCAAGAGCGCCTAGTTCTTTCCCATGCGCTGGCTGACGACCTTGGCGTCGCCCTTAGCGAGCTCGGTCTCCTTGCGGAACCCGCGGATGCGCTTGGGAGACTTCTTGGTAAGAATGTGGCTCTTAAACGCCTTGGCACGCATGATCTTGCCCGTGCCGGTACGACGGAAGCGCTTTGCCGAACCCTTGTGCGTCTTCATCTTAGGCATGGTTACTTCCCCTTCTTCTTGTCTGTACGTGCAGCGTCGGCCTTGTTGGCGTCCTCCTTGTCGAAGGCACCCTTAATGGGCGCGACGAGCATGTGCATGTTGCGGCCCTCCATCTTGGGCTGCTGTTCCACCGTGGCATACGGACGCAGGTCGTCCGCAAGCCGATCGAGCACCATGAGTCCCTGCTCCGGATGGGCCATCTCACGCCCGCGGAACATAATGGTGATCTTTACGCGAGCGCCCTTACGAAGGAATCGCATAACATGGTTCTTCTTGGTCTCGTAGTCCCCCACGTCAATCTTGGGGCGGAACTTCATTTCCTTGACCTCAACACGCACCTGACGCTTGCGTGCCGCCTTCGCCTTGCGATCCTGCTCATACTTGTACTTGCGGTAGTCCATGACCTTGCAAACGGGAGGCTCTGCGTTGGGAGCAATCTCCACCAAGTCCATGTTTTGGTCGTTGGCAATGCGCAGCGCATCACGAACGCCAAAAAGACCGAGCTGCGAACCGTCGACGCCAATGAGTCGACAGGTACGCGACGTAATCTCTTCGTTTATGCGAGGACCCTCGTTCTTGGCTATCTTCTACACCTTCCCTTCGTTGCGATGCGCGAGCACCGCCTCCGTGTGGCCAAGGCCACAAAAAACAAAACCCAGGCCACGAGTAGCTTGGGTAGACAAACAGAACGTACGCCGGGAGGCGTGAGTATTTATCTGACCAGGCAGCTGCTCGAGGCGCCACGTAGGTGGGGACCTATTGGTCCCGCTTTACGACGTTGTATGGTAGCGCGTTCGCGCTCCGTTGGCAAGCGTGTTGACAAAACATGTAGAATGGTTGGACGCCGGCGACAGGGGGAATGGTCCTCCCGCCTCGGTCTGGAAGGGAGGGGACATGACATCCAAGAAGCGCACATTGCGTCACGTGGTGGCGGTCCTGCCCCTCACCCTGATCACACTCATTGTGCTTGGCGCGATCTCGCTCTCCTCGCCGCGCACGCAGGTGACGCCGCACGTTGCGGCGCCCCCGGGCACCGGGCTGCCAGACGAGGTGGGCACCGCGCTCGTGAAGGGCGCCGCGGACTTTGACGTCTCGGCCATCGAGCAATGCAGCGACACGTGGTTCGTCACCTACGTCGCCTCACGCATCGTGAACACCATTCCGGGCGTGTCCTTCGACCTGCTAGCACCCCACCCGCCCGTCTCATACGACCCGCAAGCCAACGAGACGTACGGGCCATGGACCGCCAAGCCCGACTACGGCGCCACCGACGCACGCGCAGACGGAAGCATAAGCGAGTGGGCCGACCACTACTACATCACGCACGACTGGTCGGAGTACGGTCAGCAGATCCTTGGCATGATGCCCGGCGACCAGGTGAGCATCAACGGGCGGACCATGGTGGTGCAGGGGGTGCTCGACTACCCCAAGGACAGCTTCTACGAGGAGATCCTGCAGATTGCGGGCAACTCGTCGGTCGTCTTGCAAACCTGCATACCCCAGCGTGACTACAATCGAATCGTGTTTGGCACCTAGGGAGGTGTCTGCTATACTAGGCGCTACCACGTGCCCGAGTGGCGGAATTGGCAGACGCGGAGGTCTCAAAAACCTTTGTCGAAAGAC
>JAUMWL010000150.1:2810-7230 GCA_030529665.1 Coriobacteriales bacterium | reverse complement strand
GCACAGCTGTCGATGGAGCGGATGAGCGAGGTTACGCTGCTGCCCGAGTTTACGCCGGCGTCGAGCTGGCCCTTGAGCTCGCTGAGGTAATAGCTGCCTTGAACGGGGTCGAGGTTGCCCGCCTTGTTGGCCTCAACGGCGGCAAGCACCACGGGATTGGGCGTGCTGCGCCACTTGGAGGTGCCGCCCCACTGGGTAAAGACCACAAAGTCGTCCTGCGGGGTCGCCAGGAGGTTCTGCTTGGTGGCCTCGGCGGCACGGCACTCCTTTGAGAGGATAAAGCGTGTGCCGGCGAAGGCGCCCTCGGCACCAAGGATGGCGCTCGCGCGGGCGAACTTCTCGTTTATGATGCCGCCTGCGGCAAGCACGGGGATGCTTACGGCGTCGGCGAGCAGCGCCACCTGCATCATGGTGCCGGTGGATCCGCAGGGCATGCAGCCGCCCTCGTCGCAACCGGTGGCCACTATAATGTCCACACCCCAGGCCTCAAGCTGCTTGGCGTCCTTGATGGTGGGGTTGAGCTGGCGCGCGATGATGGTAAAGCCCTCCTCCTTAAACGGCACCACGTCGCTCTGCTGGAACGACTCGCCAGCGAGCACCATGATCTTTACGCCCTCCTCGCGCATTATGTCCACGATGCCCGTAGAGAAGCCCGCCGCGTCGGCGGAGGCAGGCACGATGTCGATGCCAAATGGCTTGTCGGTGAGCTCCTTGGTGCGGCGGATGGCGGAGCGCATGTCGGCCGCCGTCTCCTCTGCGGTGTCGCGGCGCACGTCGGTGCCGGCGTTGAAGCCCAGCACGCCCAAGCCGCCGGCATTGCTCACGGCCGCCACCAGCTCGGGGCTGGTGATCCACAGCATCGGCGCCTGCACAACGGGCTTGTTGATTCCCAGGATTTGGCATACACGGTTCATGGCTTTGTTCCCTTCTCTTGACAAAAGCTGGAAGGCAATCCCTTGGGCGGATTTCCCTTCCCTTCCCCGCCATCTGTGGTTCACTTTATCTTAGGCTGAGGCATAATGGACCGTACATTATGCGAATATGTACGGTGGTGGGGTGGGGCCTTGGCTGCAAGAGACACAAAGGCGATGTTTGCCGCGGAGCTCGAGGCAATGATGGGAAAAATACCGCTCTCCAAGGTGCGCGTCGCCGACCTGTGCGCTCGCTGCGGGGTGGAACGGCGCGTGTTCTACTATCACTTTAGGGACAAGTTCGACCTCGTGGCATGGATATTCGAGCGTGACTACTCCCGCGCCTTGGAAATGAGCGTCCCGTACTCGGAGGGCCTCTATGCCGAGGCGCACCGCAGGCTTTGGGAGCGTAGGGCGTTCTATAGGCGGGCATTCGAGGAGGATTCGCAAAACTCGATTGGTCGATACCTGTTGCAGATGAGCATCCGGGCAAACGAGGATGCGCTCAAGCGCCATTTGGGTGTGAGCTCGCTCTCGCTTGAGTACGCGTTCAAGGCGCGGCACTTTGCGCATGGCAACGTGGGCTGTGTGATCGACTGGCTTCGCGGAGAGGTCCATGCCACCCCCGAGCAGCTTGCCGCCCAAATGTTTGCGTGCATGCCCAGCGAGCTGCGTGGGGCCTACGAGTCGCGAACCTGTGGGAGAGCGCCAGGAAGCGCTCCTCGTAATGGCTGAAGACGGGGCAGATCGCCTCGGGACCCCCATGTGGGCCATCTGCATTCGGCTACGCAGTGCCACAGTTATCCAGTGTAAGAACGCAACGCGCGCTGGCGCGTCCGATGCTAGTTGCTGCGCCTCTCGTAGGCACCGCTTCTCATGGCGGCGATGGTGCCGCCGTCGATGAGCAGGTCGGTGCCGGTAACGAATGGTGCGCTTAGCATAAACTCGGCGGCGGCTGCAATCTCGTCGGGTGTGGCCACGCGCTGGCAGGCACCCGCCTCGATCATGCGCTGGTAGGTGTTGCCAGGCGCGTTGAACTCGTCGTATGCAACCGGGGTCATAACGATGCCGGGAGAGATGGTGTTTACGCGGGCGCGGCTTGCCGCCCAGCTGGTGGCGGCTGCGGTACGCACGCGAAGGTGGTTCGCGCGCTTCGCAACGATGTATGCCTGGCCCGAGCCGGTCACCACTTCGGGCGAGAGCATCGGCAGGTCGCGCAGCTCGTCGGTGGGCGTGAGGGCGAGGGCGCTTTCCTCATCCTCGCTAAAGTGGCCCATCCAGCCGGCCTGGCTGCTCACCACCAGACCCGCGCCACCGCGAGCCATTACGGGGCCAAAGGCGTCGAGCGCATACGAGGTGCCAATGAGGTCCAGGTCGATTATGAACTGCGGTGCGGCCTGGCTGGGGCTTGCCCCCGCCGTGTCCACGAACCACACAACGTCGCCCAGCTCCGCGGCACGAGCGGCAAAGGCGTAAACCTGATCCTTCTTGAGGGCGTTTACCCGCATGGTCTCCACGTCGTATCCGTCAAAGCGAAGGGCGTCGGCCGCGCGCGCAAGGTTCTCTTCGCTCACGTCGCCAAGCAGGACCTTTGCGCCTGCCGCCACGCGACGTACGATGGCCAGGCCCATGGCACCCGCTCCCAGCAGCGCCGCCACCGGTTTGTTGTCATTAAAGTCCAGAATCATGTCTTCTCCCATCTGTGCTTGGCTTCCGCGCACGTTCGCAGTCCGACCAATTCCAATTGTTGTCTTTAGCCGCGACTCCATCAATGGCCAGTGTGGGCAACAGGGTGGCATATGCCACTTATTAGATAAAACCGTTGCATATTTTGACGGGTGGCGTAAACACTCGTGGCAAAAACGCCCTGGCGACGTTTACGTTAGGGCCTCCGCGCCTCTGCACACGAGGTCCGCTGCAAGATCCGCCATCTGTTCCACGGGAATCGCCTTTCCATCGGCTACCCATGCGCGATACATCGCGAGCACCGCCGCGCTCTGGTAGGCATAGAACACGTGCCAGCGTTCGGCAGTCCATCCGTCCGGCACATGCTCCGCGTGCTCGCCGCTCGCATCGTCTTGCAGCTGTCGCTGCGCCACATCCCATCGCGGATCGCAGGTAATGGCCTCGAACAGCTCGTCCTGCTCCGCGTTGAAGAGAAAGAACTCGCGCGTAATTGGGGCGAGGTCCTCGGGCATATGAAGGTGCGAGGTGCGCCACCTCCATGCGGCCGCATAGGTGGCCATGACCTCTGCCATGAGGTCGTCGAGCGTCTCGTAGTAGCGATAGAAGGTCTTTTTGTTTATGCGCGCGCGTTCACAGAGGGCCTTTACGGTAATGGAGCCAATGCCACCTTCGAGCATCATGGAGCGGAAGGTCGCATCTATGGCTTCGAGCGTCTTTGTGACGCGTAAGTCGTTAGCTGGTGTAGTACGCATGTTGCCTCCTATTTATGCAACTCCTAGGCCGGGTTGGTGGCATAAGTCACCACTTGTGCCAAACAGCCCATTGAACAGGCATGCACCAAGGATAATACTCAATTTAACGATTAAGCAACCACAGTTGCTTAGCAGCGCCAAGGAAAGGAAGCCACCATGACACTCGATGAACTTATTGCCAAGCAGGAGATCCAGGAGCTCGTAAACGAGTTCTCCAACCTTGCCGACGAGCGCAACGCCCAGGCACAGGGACCCCTCTTTACGGAGGATGCCGTGCTTGAGTTCCAAATGGGACCCGAGGGCGAAGTGAACGAGATTCCTGGTCGTGACACCATCGTTGCAGCCTTCGAGCGCACCGTTGGCGCAGCCAGCACGGCCAAGGCGGTCTATCACGCCAACGGCCAGCTTTCGGTAACGCTTGCCGACGACCTGCAGTCGGCCACCGGAATCAACTACTGCATGGCCACGCTCGTAAACGACGAGGACGGCCACGACGTTATTACCACCAACTATGTGCGCTATGCCGACCAGTATGTAAAGGTAGACGGCCGCTGGTACATCAAGCGCCGCCGCACATGCTTCCTTATCTCTGAGAAGCGCCCGTACAACGGCTAGGCCACATGTGTCGCAAGCGCCCGGGACTGCCGGGCGTCTTTTATAGGTAGAAGTTTCTTGCAAGCCGCCCTGCTTTTTGCATGGATGGAGAGGACCACACAATGGAGCACTTTGAGCTAAACGACGGCAACCGCATACCCGCAATCGGCTTGGCGTGTTTATGATTCCTGCCAATGGCCCCACCTACGAGGCGACGCTGGCTGCTCTTGAGGCGGGGTACCGCCACATAGACACGGCGGCAGCCTACATGAACGAGCAGGACGTGGGACGCGCCGTGCGTGATTCGGGCATCCCGCGCGAGGAGATCTTTGTTACCTCTAAGCTCTGGCCGCAGGACTACGCTGCCGCGGACGCTCCTGCGGGCATTCAACGCACGCTGGACAACCTGGGCTTCGACTACATCGACCTCATGCTTTTGCATCAGCCCTACGGCCCGGTGGACGAGGCGTGGGCGGC
>JAUMWL010000150.1:0-2710 GCA_030529665.1 Coriobacteriales bacterium | reverse complement strand
GCGCGCATTAAGTCCAATCTCGACGTCTTTGGTTTCGAGCTTACCGATGCCGAGATGGACGCCATTCGCGCGCTGGACACCGGGCGCGGCACGCACGACCCCGAGGATCTCGCAAACGCCGAGCGTCTGCTCTCGTTCCGCGTCCACGACTAGTCATAGGCCATTGTTGGCAAAATGCCCCGCTCGTGCCGCATAGGAGGAGAAACGTTATGCCAAAGAGCTATCCCCATCTGTCCAGCCCATTTACCATTGGCACCACCACCATCAAAAACCGCTTTGCCGTGGCGCCCATGGATCCCGGCTTCGACATCGCGCCCGACGGCAGCTTTACGCAAATGGGCATCGACTACTTCGTGCGTCGCGCCCAGGGAGGCTTTGGCCTCATTTACACGGGTGGCATGGGCATCGACACGGACTTTGAGGAGTTCGCGCCGTCGGTCCTCGACAACCCGGCCGCCTTTGTGCGCACGGTGCAGGAGATAAACTCTCGCATAGCCGCCTATGGCACCAAGATGTTTGTGCAGCTGGCATTTGGGCTGGGCCGCAACACGGGCCTCTCCGCGCCGAGCGAGCTTGCCATTATGTGGGATCCCTCGCGCAAGACGCGTGCGCTTACGGCTGAGGATATCGAGGCCAAGATGAGCAACTTCGTGGAGGCGGCCAAGCTGGTGCAGCAGGCTGGGTTTGCGGGCATCGACGTGCATGCCATCCATTGGGGTCACTTGCTCGACGAGTTTGCGCTCTCCAAAATGAACCAGCGCACGGACGAGTACGGCGGTAGCCTGGAGAATCACCTGCGCATCCCGTGGGAGCTGCGGCGGCGTATTGCTGAGGCCTGCGGACCCGATTTTCCCGTAACCATCCGCTTAGGCCTGCGCACGGGCATCAAGGCGCTTGGCCAAGCCAGCTATTCGCTCGACGAGGCCGAGGAGGCAGGCCGCACGCTTGCTGAGGCCGTGCAGATTGCCAAGCTCTTGGAGTCCTATGGCTACGACGGCCTCTCGGTGGACACCGGGACGCTCGACTCCTACTACTGGGCTTGTCCGCCAAGCTACATCGAGCGTGGCTACATGGTGGAACTGGCCGCAGCTGTGCACGAGGCCGGCGTGAGGATTCCCGTTATATGCGGCTCGCGCATGAACGACGTAGACATTGCCCAAAAGGCCATCGCAGACGGCAAGATTGACGCCATTGCGCTGGGTCGCCCCTCCATAGCCGACCCCGACCTGCCGCGCAAGGTGTGCATGGGCCTGCCCGAGGCGGTGCGTCCCTGCATTGGCTGCAACCAGGCGTGCATACATCGCTATGGCCAAATAGGCATCGTTAACTGTGCCGTTAACCCGCTCATGGGGCGTCCCGAGTCATACGCACCACAACGCGCGCTTACGCCGCGCAAGGTTGTGGTGGTGGGCGGCGGCGTTGCCGGCATGGAGGTGGCGCGCACGGCCGCGATGCGTGGGCACAGCGTGACCCTCTTCGAGAAGGACGCGACGCTTGGCGGCAACCTACGCACGGCCGGCTTCCACAGCTTCAAGCGCGAGGTGGCCGAGCTCAATGCCTGGTACCAGCGTGAGCTGGAGCAGGTGGGCGTGGATGTGCGCCTGGGTCAGGAGGCCACGCCACGTGCGGTGGCCGAGCTTGGCGCGGACTTCGTGGTGCTCGCAGCGGGATCGGTTCCCGTTATGCCTCGCTCGATTCCCGGCATCGACCATCCCCTTGCCATGAGCTGCAACGAAGCCCTTACGGAGGCAGGCCATGCCAAGGTAGGCCAGCGCGTCGTGGTGGTGGGCGGAGGCCTCGTGGGCTGCGAGATGGCACTCGACTACTGTCGCGACGGGCGCGAGGTCACCATTGTGGAGGCGCTGCCAAGCATCCTCTCCGCCGGCCCAAGCGTGCCCTCCATGAACGCCAACTACCTGCGTGACGGCTTTGCGTACCATGGGGCAAAGGTGCTCACAAACACGCGCTTGGCCGCCATTACCAACGATGGCGCCGTGGTGGAGGATGCCGCCACGGGACAAAGGCGCACGCTTGCCGCCGACACCGTGGTTCTCTCGCTAGGCTTCCGTCCCGCGCCGAGCCGGGTGGCAGACTACGCCGCTCCTGGTGTAGAGGTGTTCCAGATTGGTGACGGACGTCAGGTTGGCAACATCATGACCGCCATTTGGGAGGCATACGAGGTGGCCCGCAGCCTCTAGGCATCAACGAGTTGTGGATGTGCTCAAGGCAAGTTTTTGACCCCGCCCAGCTTGGTTTGTCTGGTGCGGGGTTGCTTACTCGTCCGGCTGCTGGCCGTCGTGGGCAAGCCAGGCGCAAGGACCAAGGTCCAAATAGTCAAAGGTGGCCGTAAAGGACGAGTCCTCGGGCGAGCACGCATAGATGCCTACGCTCACCGTGCCGGCACCCTCGTGCAGATGGCATACGCGCATTTGGTGCCAGTTCTCGCCGTCCTCCGAGCAGTCGATGCGGTAGTCGTCGGCACGGCGGCTTAGTCTATACCACATCTGGCGCGTGTCGGCAGGAATCTCGGTGGTTGCCCAATCGGACCAGCCGTGGTTCGTTACCACGCTGCCCAGATGCTGAATTACGCCGTCCTCGTATTCCACAGAGCCCTTGATCCAGTTTTCGGAGTCCAGATACATCACCACGCCGCATTGGTCAAAGCGGTGATGTGCTCCGCGAAAGTCCGTGCGCACAATGAGCGAGAAGA
>JAUMWL010000149.1 GCA_030529665.1 Coriobacteriales bacterium | reverse complement strand
CTCGCTTCATGTGAGTTCCTTTCGCTAGGCAACGGATAAGAGCATAACGCACTTTTTGTCAAAAGGGGCCAAACCCCTTTTGCCATTTATTAAACAAAAGATACGATAGGGGAGTCATACGAGCGCGAGCGGGGAGGGAAACGTGGAAGACATAGTGGTTGTGGGCATAGCTGGCGGTACGGGAAGCGGCAAGACCACCTTTGCGCATGCCCTGGCCCAGCGGCTGGGAAGCGATGCGACGGTGCTGACGCACGACAACTACTATCGTGCCCACGACGACCTTACCTACGAGCAGCGAACCCACCTCAACTACGACCACCCCGACGCCTTTGAGACGGACCTCATGGTGCGCCATCTTGCCGCGCTCAAGCGGGGCGAGTCGGTGCAGGTGCCCGTGTACGACTTTACCGTCCACAACCGGTCGCAAAAGACCACGCTGGCCGTGCCCTCGCGCATCATCCTTGTGGAGGGCATCCTCATCTTCCATTGGCCGGAGCTGCGCGACCTTATGGACATAAAGGTGTTCGTGGACGCCGACGCCGACGTGCGCATACTCAGGCGTGCCCTGCGCGACATGGACGAGCGGGGCAGGAGCCTTCAAAGCGTGATCGACCAATACCTCGTCACGGTAAAGCCCATGCACCAGCAGTATGTGGAGCCCACCAAGCAGTTTGCCAACATCATTGTGCCCGGCACCGACAAGAGCCAGCTGGCTGTAGACATGCTGGCAAACCACCTGCGGCTGCTTGCGCATGGCGACGAGTAGTGCGGCCGGCAACGGCGTGGCAGATAAGCCCGTGCTTGTGCGCGACCCCACCAAGGGGCTAGCCCTCGTGTGCGGCAACACGGTGTTGCGCGCCGACTACACCGCCCTGCTGCCTCGCATTAGGTCCCACGCTGTGCAAAAGGAGTTGCTGGTGCGTGCCGCCAAGGTCAAAGGCGTCAAGGACCCCGTAGCCGTGGACGCTACGGCGGGGCTGGGGGAGGACTCGCTGCTGCTTGCGGCGGCTGGCTTTGAGGTCACGTTGTTCGAGCGCGACAAGACCATCGCGGCGCTGCTCATCGACGCTGTGGCGAGGGCGCGGGAGACGCCCGAGCTTGCGCAGGTGGCCAGTCGCATGCACGTGATTGAGGGGGACAGCGTGGATGGGCTTCGCCATCTGGGGTTTTGTCCCCACGTGGTGTTCTTGGACCCCATGTTTCCGCAAAGGGCAAAGAGCTCGGCGGTAAAGAAAAAGCTGCAGATGATTCAGCAGCTTGAGCAACCGTGTAACAACGAGGCCGAGTTGCTAGATGCCGCCTTGGCCACGCGGCCGCGCAAGGTGGTAATAAAGCGGCCCATAAAGGGTCCGCATCTTGCGGGCGCGAGGCCTAGTTACTCGCTTGCAGGCAAAGCCGTGCGCTACGACGTTATTGTTCCGCCACAGCATGGCTAGCGAGGACAGCGGGGACGGAGGCGTTTGTCCGCGCTGTCCTTCTCGCGGGCCACTCACCGAAACAAAGCCGATGGCCGTCGCTTCACAGGGTCTTCACAAGATTCCTGTGTGTATAATTCGATACACGTTTGGTTGGCTTAAACACAACGTAAGAAGAGAAGGAAGGTCGTAAGCATGAAAAGGTTTACAAAGCTGTTCTTCACCACACTGATGGCAACGTTTTTCGTGGCGCTGTGCACCACGCAGGCTTTTGCTGCCATCGACTATCCCACAAGCCGGATTGTCTACCTTTCCGGCGCAAACTCCACTGGCAATTTGGCCATTAGCGTAAGTGGATTCGCCAAGGGCAAGGGTGTCGTAAAGAGCTCTGTCAAGTCCTCGAACACCAGCGTTGTGACTGCGCACACCCTATCCAAGAACTCGAGCGAAGACACCAAGATAACGAAAGACGGCTACAACAACAAGTATTACTACGACTACATCCAGCTCAGAATCAAGAAGCCGGGAACCGCAAAGGTGAGCTATAAGGTAGGGTCCAAGTCTTGCTCCACGACCGTTAAGGTGCTAAAGTACACGAACCCCATTAAGACCCTCACCATCACGGGCATAAACGGTGGCAAGAACCTTGCATCCAAGTTTAATACGAGCGGCTATTTCAATGGCAAAGGTGGCAAGAAGGCTGGCAAGATTACGGTCGCTGCAAAGAGTGGCTGGAAGATTAGGTCCATCAGCTACCAGGACAGCAAGTTCGCCAAGTATTGGTCACACAGCATTAGTCGCGGTGCCTCAAAGGCCACGCTTTCCATTCCCGTAAAGATTACGGGCGGCCACGTTAGCGTTGACTTTGTAAACACCAAGACCGGCGGAATGCTCTACACGAGCTACAACATGAACTAAGCCCGATCGTTAGATTGGTGATAAGCGCCCCTCCTCGGAGGGGCGCTTTTTTGGCTGGCGGGACAAGCCGCCTACCCTTGCGTTATGGCGCTCCAGCGGTCATAGCCGCCGGCGAGGTTGTAGCATTCGTAGCCGTTGCCCACAAGGATGCGATAGGCAATGTAGCTGCGCTGTCCGCTCTTGCAATGCAGGTACACGGGCTTGTCTGTGGGAATCTGATCCAGGCGATCGCGCAGCTCGTCCACGGGAATGTTGACAAAACCGTCAATCATGCCACGCGCGCATTCGCCCGGTGTCCGTACGTCCAAAAGCGTCACCGATCCGTCGCGCGGCAGGCCATCCACGTCCTCGGGGAAGAACTGGCGCACCTTGCCGTCCAGCACGTTTTGCGCCACGAATCCCGCCATGTTTACGGGATCCTTGGCGCTGTTGAACGGCGGGGCATAGCATAGCTCCAGCGATACCAGGTCGCGCACGTTTGCGCCAAACCGTATGGCCGTGGCCACTACGTCAATGCGCTTGTCTACGCCCTCGGCACCAACAGCTTGAGCGCCCAGCAGCCTGCCGGTGTTCTTCTCCCACAGCACCTTGAGGCCCATCATCTTTGCGCCGGGATAATAGCTGGCGTGTGACGGCTGGGTAAGGTAGGTCTTGTCAACCTCAATGCCCTGCGCGCGTGCGGCCTCCTCGGTAAGGCCCGTGGACGCGGCGGCGAGCGAGAACACCTTGACTATGCTGGAGCCCTGCGTGCCTGTGTACGCGTAGTCGCCGCCCAGCAGGTTGGTTGCGGCAATGCGACCTTGTCGGTTGGCGGGGCCGGCGAGGGGAATGGCGGCGGGCTGCCCGCTCACAAACTCGGTAACCTGAATGGCGTCGCCCACGGCGTAGACGTCGGGCAGGTTGGTGTTAAGGTGCTCGTCCACCAAGATGTGGCCGCGTGGTCCGCATGCGATGCCGGCGTCTTGGGCCAGCTTGGACTCGGGGCGCACGCCAATGGCGAGGATGACAATGTCGCACAAAAGCTCCTTTGAGCTGCTGGTAAGGACCGCAAGGCCCTCCTCGCGCTGCTCGATGCTGGCAAGACCCTCGCCAAGGTGGAGATTTACGCCGTGAGCGCGCAGCTCGCGGTGCAGGTCCACGGCCATGTCGTAGTCGAGCGACTTGATTACGTGACTGGACATCTCCACCAGGTCTACGGAGAGTCCGCGCTCGATGAGGTTCTCGGCCATCTCGATGCCAATAAAGCCTCCACCCACCACCACGGCGCGACGGGCCTGTTTGGCCGTTACCAGCGCGCAGATGTTGTCCACGTCGGGGATGGAGCGCACGGTTAGGACTCCGGGCAGGTCCGTGCCAGGAAGCGGCGGGCGTACGGGCTCGGCGCCAGGGGAGAGCACGAGCTTGTCGTAGGACTCGCGGTATGTGGTTTGCGACGCGTGGTCCACCACCTCCACCTCGTGAGCCCCCGCGTCTATGGACACGACCTCGCAGAGCGTGCGAACGTCTAGGTTAAAGCGCTTGTGCAGGCTTTGGGGCGTCTGCACGTTGAGCTTGCCGCGCTCGGCAATCGCGCCGCCCACGTAATAGGGCAGGCCGCAATTGGCAAAGCTCACAAAGGGGCCCTTCTCAAACAGCACGATTTGGGCGTGCTCGTCGAGGCGTCGCGCACGACACGCCGCGCTTGCGCCGCCAGCCACGCCGCCAACAATAACGATCTTGGTCATTGCTTCCTCCTTAATGTGTTGCGGGGCGCTGTCCCCATCGCTTGCCGATTCTACTCAGTCACCACTGGGCCGTTCCACGACATGATTCCGCCAATGTTTTCCACGTTGGTAAGACCAGCGGCCTTTAGCTGAGCCACCGCCTGCTTGCTGCGCGCACCGCTGGCACAGTGCACGTACAGGCGCTTGTTGCCATATAGGGGTACGGCCTCCTGTATGCGATCGAGCGGAACGTTGACGGCTCCTTCGATATGACCCTGCGCGTACTCCTCGGGCGTGCGCACGTCGAGCACGATGGCGTTTGGGTCTTTGCGCGCCTCGGCAACCTTTGCGTTAATGCCGGGACCAACGAACTTGCTAAATAGTTCCATGGAGCCTCCTATTGTCGCGATGGTTACCCTATGAGCATACCCAAACGGCGGGAGAAAATAAAACGCGGGCGCGCCGACGGCATGAACAGTGTCCCTGCTTGCGTGTTGCATTCGGTGTGGGGTCAGAATTTACAATTTGTGTGGGGCCAAAATGCAGCGGTTTTTTGAGCAGGGCTTCTACCTGCACTTTTGTTAGATGCCAAGAAGAGCCCGCAATTTGCATGAGGTCAAAATGCGGGTTGGAAAAATGTCAAAAGGGGTTTAGCCCCTTTTGACAGATGGGGCCGTCTGCCCGCTCATCTGGCGAGATTCGCTACTTTGTTGATTGACACTTTGGACATGAAGGCAAACGAGTGGTACGGGATCAAGTTCGACAAAACCAACGACATCAAGCTTGGCGAGAAGGACGCGCAGGAGAACATCCTTAACGGCGCAGACGGCGAGCCCATTATGAAGTTCGTTGTCATAAAGGACCAGGCGCACTGGAACTGGAAGCCTGAGGCCCCCTACCTGTGGGAGTTCTTCCAGCGATTCAGCCGCTAACAGCTAGGGCATGCAGTGAGTGAAGGGGGACATACCTCGAAGAGGTGTGTCCCCCTTCACCCAGCAGCCCAAATGGATTTGACTATTTTTTAGGGGCAGGGATCCACGGGAATTACCCTTGGTGGCCGCGCCTTGTGTTGGTGTGTCAGTGCGAGGAGTGCAGCAGCACACGCCGACGGATGACCTGGCGAGCTCTCTCGTCGACGGCACGGCCAATGGACTCGGCGCGGTCAGGCACATAGAAAATCATGGGCAGCTGCCTCAGCTCGTTGGCCACCTCCTCGCCAAAGCCGTCAAGTGCTGCTGGGTCCAACCACAACAGGTCATTGCAAAAGCGCCCAAGCTGGTTGTCGATGCGATGCAGGAAGGGTCGGGAGCCTCCCCAGCGAGGAATGCGGTACCCACCCAAGCCCTCACCTGGCGTGCGGTCGCACCACAGGCTTTCCCCCATATCAAAGAGCGGCGCAGCACCAAGCCACTCTCGCGACTCGGTGTCCACAAGCACACCAAAATTGCTCCAATGGCGGTCGTAGTTGCACAGGATGTGGTCGACCACGAGCATTCGCTCCACCTCGCCAGCAACGTCTATGCCGTGCTCGGCACATGCGCGTATGTACCATGCCGCACGCGACTCGTCGTTACGCCTCCCACACGATGCGACCACGTGCCAAGCGCTCACGAGCTCGGTGTGCTCATCCACCATACAGGGACACACGCTCTCCCAGGTAAGGCCGTCGGTTTGGGCCGTGTAGGTCACGTGTGCAATGCCCAGACGCTCGCACAGCCGCGAAGCAAGCACCTCGTTTTTGGGCTCCTGTCCGTAGGCGCTCGACGAACGTTTAACGAGCACGCGCATGCCATTCCGAATCTCCCAGCGTTTGGGCAGGTTGCCACCCAGCGAGGCGTCGGGTGAATGCGTGGTAATCCCAAGGTCGCGTGCAACCGCCGTAGCGAGATACGCCGTGCTCTGGCTGTCCTGTGCCGTGAGGTATTGTCCCAATCGCAAGTCGAAATCGTTGGAGAAGAAGCTCACTTGGTCCCATGTGGCATCCGAACCCGCGGAGCGCAGCCAATACTGGTCACTGAGCGATGCGCCGGTACCTAGGGCAAGCAACGTCTGGGCGTCGTCGATGCCCACGTCGCGCAGTCGGCGCAAAACGTTGGGGCGCAACGAGGGAATGGAGCGGTGTTGCATCCAGGTGGCCACCGACGTGCGATTGGCGCGGCCGTTCAACCCAAGCGCTCCCCAGGGAATGTACGTCGCGTCTATGACGCACAGTCGGCCGACGACACGACGCTCTGGCACGTTCCACACAAACTCAAGCACCTCGTGGTTGCGGCACATAAGCGTGAACTTTTTTGCGACTATGGTTGCGCCTGACCGCATGGCATCTTTCCTCCTTGTTGGTAGGATACCATGCGCGATGCGCTCCAGATGTGCCCGTAGCGCATGACTCTAAAGAAGACTTATGATGCGTCAGGCAACGATACATCGGCTTGCACGCACATGCCGCGCCGCGCCTTGCCTTGACGGTTGGCCACAACCACGCGCTGTGCTTCTCGTCTTTTGGTTTCGAGGAGATTGGCAAGCGTTTTTCTGACGAAATTAGCAGCCTCTTTGGCGTGGTCGTGTGCGACCCCGCACAGCTCATGCCACAAGATCACGCAATCTACCGCACAACCTCTGAAGTGCTGGCTGGGATTTTGTTTGCGCTGGGCCAGTTCGTGTCAATTACACCCGCCATAAAACAGGGCGACCCTGGTGTTCACGCTTGCACGAACACCAGGGCCGTCTCCGTTCACGGACGTAAAAATGGCAAAAGGGGTTTAGCCCCTTTTGCCAAAAACTTCTTAGTGGTGGAACAGGCGCATGCCGGTAAAGCACATGGCGATGCCGTAGCGGTCGGCCGTTTCGATTACGTCGGCGTCGCGTACGGAGCCGCCGGGCTCGGCGATGTAATCAACGCCGGACTTGCGGGCACGCTCAACGTTGTCGCCAAACGGGAAGAACGCGTCGGAGCCACACGACACGCCGGATTGGGTGGCAATCCAAGCGGCCTTCTCGTCATGGGTAAGGACCTCGGGACGTACGGCAAACCATTTTTGCCACTCGCCCTCGCGCAGCACGTCGTCGTGCTCGTCGGAAATGTACACGTCGATGGCGTTGTCGCGATTGGCGCGCTTGATGCCCTCGGCAAACTTGAGGCCCAGCACCTTGGGATGCTGACGCAGGTACCACGTGTCGGCCTTGTTGCCGGCAAGGC
>JAUMWL010000031.1 GCA_030529665.1 Coriobacteriales bacterium | reverse complement strand
TGGGCACGATGCTGCCGTGCTCGGCGACGATCTTGAGATTCGACCGGGTCAGCGTCAAGCCCGCAAGATCCGCTCCGGTCCCGTCATCGGCACTCGCAATCGCGCCGATATGGGTGTGGCCGCCTTCGTCGACCATGCACTGCCCGTCCGCGATGCTGGTGGTGCTGCCGGTGTCCAGGCTATAGCTGCTGGCGGCGATGCTGTCCGTGGCATCCGTCCAGCCGAGCGTGAGACTGCCGTTCTCGGCCACCCATATGCCGGCGCAGCCATCCTCGGTCGAGGTCGCGTTCGCCGTCACGTTGCCACCGGTGAGCACCTGCCCACTGGCAACAGATACGGTTTGGTTTAATTGATCATACGTACTTATGAAAAAGGCGCAGAAGTTGCCACTTGCCTCAAACGTGTCAGTGACTTTGGAGCAGCCGATGGTGACCTTGTTGAACGCGCCGACTCCAGTGCCATGAGCACCGGGGCCACCACCATCACCGATTGCGGTCAGATGTCCACCGCTGAACGTGAAATTGTTGCCTTCGATGCCTCAGTAATCTCCTTCGCAGCTTATTCCCCTGTATCCCTCAGCCCAGACGGTACCTCCCGTCTGCTCGTAAGCGCCGACGCAGATGGCGATATCATGCTCATTTCGTGTTCCGCTTTCGTAGCTTGGGCCTAATGTGCCCACGGTAACTGAGAGCGTGCCCTCACCACTTACGGCAAGCGTGTATTCGCTGGAGATGCCGCAGTTGTTGGTGTTAGGGTCGACTCCGGTAATGTTGGCAGATGGTACATAGATGCTCATCGTAGCACCGGCGTCAAGTATGAGGTGAGTGTCGCCAAGGAGATAAAGCGTGTGGTCGAACGTGATGTCCTGCGTTACCCTATACCAACCCCCATTGAGGTGACTTACGGCACTATCCTGCAAAGCCACAGCCGATGCCTCGTCCGCGCCACCCTTGAGTGGAGAGCGGAAGGCAACCTCAACGACCGCGTTCGTATCCTCTAGGATGAGATCGCTCGTGCCCACGCGCCCGACGAAAGGGGCATCCACGATGTCATCGGGCACCACGAAGCTGCCGGTCGTGCCATTCAGCGCAAGGGGATTATTAGTACGGACTGCGAGACTTTGCGAATTCATAACGTAAGAATATTTGGCATACTGCACCACGCCGTTGTCATCTGGCACGATGCTCATCGTGATAGTCTCGCCCTTAGCTGCCGATACGTCAAGCGTTTCCCCGTCTCTCGCGCGATTCCCACCGCATGTTACCGTACCGCCACCCGTAACGAAAATTCTGAAGGTGTAGGTCTGGTCGTCCGTCACGTCGACCTCGTACACCACGCCGTTGATCGTGACCTTCATCCACTCCGTGGTGGAGAACGCCCGGTGCGCGGTGACGACCCATTCGCCGGACTCGTCGCTTGCGCTGAAGAGCGTGGGGTCGCTGACCTCCGCCGCCGTTACGTCACCAGTGAGGCCGATGGCGGAAAGGATCTCGGACATGGGAACAGACTCGTCGCCGTTAAGCACGTAAGTCAGCTCGCCGTAGGTGAACTCGACGGTGTAGAGCGAGAAGCCGTCCGTCTGGACCACGGCAGCCTCCCCGTCCGTCCCGAGCGCGGGCTCGGTGGCCACGTCGAGCGGCTCGGCGTTCAGCTCGTCCGTGGTCTCGCCCTCGGATAGATGATAGACGCTGGTGGTGAGGTTGTCGTCGGCGACCTAGGCGAGGGTGAAGGAGACCTCCACCTTGTGCCCCTCGGCGGGCTGGAGCTCCGCGCCCCCGGCGTCAAGAACCTTGTTGTCGAGGGTGTAGCTTGTGACCACGTTGCGACCCTCGTCACGCGCGTCGTCTACCGCCTCCTCAGCCTGCTGCAGCTCGTCTGCCGTCGCGTTTTCCACAGACAAGGTCGCGCCGTCGGGGAACGTGCCCTCCCCTGCCCGCACCATAACCCGTACGTCCCCAACGTCCGCTTGCGCCTCGAACGCCGGCATGGATGCTGTGGGGTCATCGACTTGCTGCGCTACGTCAACGGGCTGCTGCACTTCGGGCTGTTGGTTGGCCTGTGGCTCGTCGGTCGTCCCCACAATCGCGACGGATGCGTCTTCGTTCGCGTCGCATTCTGCCACGACCTCCTCTTGAACCGTCGTGACCTCGTCGATACGAGACTCTTCCAGCTCCCTCTGCGAGGGCCGGCACCGGAACCAGTGCAGCCGTCATCATCACGCTCATCAGGAAGGCAAACGTCCTTAGTGCAAAGCTGGTACCGTGTTCGTTCCTCATGTTAGCGCCCCCTCCGTGTTCGACATATGCCCTATGCAATCATACCTCTTTGCATCGAGAGCAGGAGTTGACAGTATGAGCGCGGTGTTTTCGAGGATGAGACAAGCTTGACCTCCGTGGTCGCCCAGTCGGACCACCCGTGGTTGGTCACCACGCTGCCCAAGTGGCAAAACTCGTCGTTCTCGTACTCCACCGACCCCTTGACCCAGTTTTCGGAGTCCAGGTACATCACGACGCCGCACTGGTCGAAGCGCTGATGTGCGCCCGAGAAGTCGCAGCACGCGACGAAGGAGAAGAACGGCTCGTCGGTGGTGAGCTGCAGCGCCGGCGCGTTGTCGTTGCGGAAGTGGTAGTACGTGGGCTTGCGACGGGGAGAGTTCTGCCACGCCTTGAGCCCTTGAATGATGTCGCGCTCCACGTGCTTCCAAACTTCCGAAAATGTGATGCTAGTCACTGAATACCATAGTAAAGCAGTGAGAGCTTACACAAAGATGGACTAAACATCGGGAATGACCTATTTGTTCGCGACTCATGCGCAAGTATCGCCCGCATTCGTTCAGATAGACGACGTCATTCGCGCGCACAGCGTCTGTGCCTTCCGACAAGGACAGGCGCTCGTCAGAACGCGAACAGGTCCTCGCCGCTCACAACACCGGTGACGTCCCCCGAGCGCGCGTTTGGCTTGAGGCCCGTTGCCGAGACCAGCGCGATATGCGCGGCGTTGCGCGTGGCCGACTCGCGCAGGAAGGTCTCGCGCTTGTGGATCAGGTCTCGCTCGCAGGCCTTGTCCATGAAGAAGGGCTCGTCAGTGAACTTCATTTCGCAGAGGTTTGTCACGCCGTCGGCCCGTTCGATGACAAGGGCGATTTGCGCGCCGGGATCGGACAAGCTGCTTGCCCAGGGGTACTCGGTTGTCTTTACGGCCGCTATGCCGAGTGCCCATTTGATTTGGGCGATGTGGGAGAGGCATACGACCTCGAACGCGTTGCCCCGCCAAGCGTAGTAGCCCGGTGTCCGCTCGTAGTCAGTCCAGCGATTCACGCTGCGACCCTCAATAAAGGTGTAGCTGAAAAGGAGAAACGGGTCGACCAGCTGGTAGATGGAGGGACTCCGCCGCTCGTGGGGGTTGTGGTACCTCCTTACATACCCGCATTTCTCGAGGTCGTCGAGCGCCCTCTTGAGGCTTCCGGACGTTCCCAAGCGCTCTTCGAGCTCGGTTCGGTGAATGCCCATGCGCCTGGTCGCAAGCATGGCAAGAATGTCTCTATGGAGGGGCGAATCACCCAAAGTCGCTTCCATAAGGTGAGGGACTTCGCGACGCAATGGCGCGCGGACGTCAAGGCACAGCGTATCGATGTTCTGCGCCAGGCTCTTGCGGCGGTCAAGCATGTCGAGGTAATACGGGAGGCCACCAAATACCATGTAGCACACCAACAGCGCCTCTCGGCCCCAGCCAAGACGCAAGGCGTCGGCCATCTCCTGCGTCTCGCGCAGCGTGAAGGGAGCGAGGTACATCTGACGCGTAATGCGGTTATACATGCTCCCCGTGTTCTCGAAGAGATTGCGAATGATCCATGAGGTCGCCGACCCGCAGACAATAACCACCATGTCATCCTGTTTAGAGGCCCATGCGTTCCAGAAGTCCGCAAAGGCGACGAGGAAGTCGGATCGCTTGGTGGCAAACCAAGGAAACTCGTCGAGGAAGACGATGCGCCGCCCCTCCTCGCTGCGAGGGACGCCCGGTGACAGTAAGAGTTCGCGGAGACGTCCGAAAGCCTCGAACCAATCCTTGGGAAGGGCTCGCTCCCCGCCGCCTTGGGCTCGCAGGGCCTCGTGGAAGACCCTGAGCTGCGTGCGCATGCGCTTGTCCTCGGACCCCGTAGCGGCAAAGGCGAGGCGTCCGCGGAAGGTTTGCTCCACGAGGTAGGTCTTTCCCACCCTGCGGCGACCATAGATGCAGATGAGCTCCGCCTTGCGCGAGCGGCACCACTCCGCTAGGTCCTCCTGCTCCTTCCGACGTCCTACGATAAGAGCCATGGATACCTCCTAATTGCCATATATAACGTAATATTACTCTATATTTGGCAGATATATGAACATATATGCTTCTTTTTGCCAAATATAGAGCATGTTGACTGGCGAATCACATTCTGTCGAGCGCGAGCGCTGCGCTTCTAGAACCCCTCCCCGCTCGACGTATTCGCCGCTGCACCGTCTCTCGCTTTGCGCGGAGAGTCTCCCGCCTCATCGACGAATGGCAGAAGCAGGTAATCCAGTTCTTGGGAAAACCCCGAAGAAGGGCTTGGGACTTAGCCCCTCTTTGGCAGCGCGGCAAACAACACCTTTCGCACTGCGTAACACATTATTACCCACGCCCGTGATGCCTGAAATCCGACACGATCATCCTGAGATGTAACCAAACCGAGAGATGCACTGAGGGACTGCCGAGATGGCGCTCCGCGTTCTCATGCGCCTTACTCCAAGTCGGAGCCATGTACCATGAGCTCCATGAGGTTAAGGTGCCTGACGCCGTCCTTCCCCTCCGGCAGCGGGTCGAAGGTGGGCAGGTAGCAGGGCCATCTGTCGCGCACGTTCCTGAACGGGCGGTACTCCGTGGGATACGCGAGTTACAGCCACTTTAACCGCATCTTCTGCGACACGTATGCCATCACGCCCGCAGCGTACAGGGCGTACGCGATGGCTGCCCATACGAGCTAGCGAAGCCGTCGGCGAGTGGGGGCAACGCCTATCGCCCAAATTGCGCTTAAGGAGACGAATCTGCGGGGAGGCGGCTCACTCATGTCATTGGCGCACGCTCCCCTACATGACAAGGGCGCGCTTTACAAATCGAGTTCCATCCAGCCGCCGTTCTCGCGAAAACCGCAGCGTAGGTACACTGGCTTTCCCATTTCCGACGCGCAGAGCAGAACCTTCCTTACGCCCCTTGCCCGTGCATCGTCCAGCAGCTTGACCAGAAGACACGAAGCGATGCCCCTCCCTCTATGTCTCGGTGTCGTGTACATGTTGGTGACGTAGCCCCTCGCCCCCACGGGGTTCGCGTACGTGGGAGGGAACGGCATGTACACCAGCCCGGCAGTCGCCACGATCTCCCCGTCCTCTTCCACAACCCACTCCACGAGGGTCTCATCTGCCAGTGTTTTGTCGAAGTAGGCAAGAAGCTCCGCATCGATGCTTGCAACCTGCGCCAGGCCTTCGTCCACGAGCTGCTTCTTTCTGGCGTCGCAGAGCGCTGGCACGTCTGCGACGGTCGCCCTTCGTAGCATAAGAATCCTCCCCCAGCCGTTCGATTCGGACCTCCATCTTATGGCAATGCACGGGCTTGTTACGTATGCGAAACACCGCACATCCAGTGGGCTTCGCGTGACTATGCGATCGTCGTGCTCGGCTGACTGGGATAGCAATGCGTGTACACGGGGTGTGCGCACCCATCTCTCCCTTTGTCCCCGCCACTATCTGGGCACCGCATCCCGCAAGTGTGTCGTGCACGACCTCGCCCACGCTTCCGGCCTCTATGCGACCTGAGCGCGGGTCGCGGATGGAGTCCACGTGTCCACGTATGGTGACCTGGACGTCAGAGCCCTCGAAGGCGAGGTCGCAGCCTACCATCTCGCAGTCCACGAGCGTTAGATCGCGGCAGTACACGAGTGGCTGTGTGCCCTCGATGCGGCAGTTGACGAGCGTGAGGCCCTCGCTGTACCAGCCCAGGTACTCGCCCTTGAGCGTGGCGTCGCGCACTGTGACGTTGCGTGCGTGCCAGAAGGCATCCTTGGTGTCGAACGTGCCGCCCTCGATAGTAAGGTTTTCCACGTATTGGAAGGAGTACTTGCCACGGAAGCGCACGTCCTCAAGGTAAAGGTCGCGCGCGTGGAGGAAGGCGTACTCCCCCTCGACGGAGCTGTCGCGCACCGCGACGTCGCGAGAAGACCAGCCGAACTCCTCGGAGCGTATCTCACTCGCATCGATCGACACGTTGTCGCACTCGCGCATCGCCTTGATACCAAGGAGCTTGGCGTAACGGATGCGTACGTCGCTCGCGTACCACAGAGCCGCGCGGCAGGACTCCGTGAAGAGGGCGTTCGTGAGCTCGACGTCCGTCGTGTGCCAGAGCGGATAGCGCAGTTCGAAGGTCGCATCGCTCACGGTGATGTCGGCACACTCTTTGAGCGCCGACTCGCCGTCGGCGTGGCCAGCAAAGCGCACACGCTCAAGCGTGGCGTGCGATAGCCCGTAGAGGGCGCGCTCCCCGTCGAAGGTGCGGTCGCTGATGATGCTCGTCGCGTTAGTCATGGTTCTTCTCCACCTCTCGTATGATCCAGTCGCATACGTCGATGGGCTTCTGTGCCTCGCGCATGGCTTCCACCAGGTCGCAGCGGTGTGCGCGCAGCAGGCGCAGGCATCCTTCGGCGTCGCCCTCTTCGAGCCGCTGGCCGAGACGATCGGCCAGAGTGGCGTCGCACCCTGCATCCATCAGGCTGGTCATGCTGATTTGTGCCATCGTCCCTCCTTGCCGATGGCCTCCGAGACGTTACGTCGGAGGCCTCTTCTGTCACGCATAAGGCTACGACGTGGACATATTGATAGCAAATGCCTATTCTTCATATTGTGGCATAAGCACAATGCATGCTTTTCAAACAAGGAGAAGCCCATGGAGATCCGCACCCTGCGCTCGTTCCTCGCCGTGGCTCGTGAGGGCAACGTCACCCGCGCAGCCCGACAGCTGCACATCACCCAGCCCGCCCTCTCGCGCCAGCTCGCCGAGCTCGAACGCGAGGTGGGGTGCGAACTGCTGGTGCGCGAGCCTCGCGGCGTCACCCTCACCGAGGAGGGGATGCTGTTGCGCAAGCGTGCCGACGAGATTGTGAGCCTCACGGACCGCACGGAGCGCGAGCTGCGCTCCCCCGCCGCCGAGGTCGAGGGTGACGTGTGGGTGGGCGGCGGCGAGTCACGAGCCATGGCGCTCGTGGCGCAAGTGGCGACCGGCCTCGAGCACCAGCATCCCGGCGTGCGCCTTCGCCTCCACTCGGGCAACGGAACCGACGTGACCGAGCGCGTGGAGAAGGGCCTGCTCGACTTCGGCGTCGTGTTCGGCAGCGAGGTGGGCGAGCGCTACGAGTCGCTACGCCTGCCCCACGAGGACCGTTGGGGCGTGCTCGTGAGACGCGACCACCCGTTTGCTGGCCAGAAGGACCTCGCGATCGAGGACCTGCGTGGCGAGCGCTTGATCGTGAGCGGCGAGAGCACGGCGTTTGCCGGGGGCGGCCAAACCCCGCTCGACCGCATGCTCGCAAGGGGCTTCGACGTAGCTGCCACCTACACATTGCTCTACAACGGGTCACTCCTCGTGGAGGCAGGCATGGGCGTGGCCGTGTGCTTCGACGGCATCGTGGCAGCAGGTGAGGGCACACCCTTCTCGTTCGTGCCGCTTGTGGACGTGCCCACCACACCCGCGTGGCTCATTTGGAAGCGCTACGTCCCCCTCTCGCGCGCTTGCGAGCTCTTCCTGCGCGGCATGCGCGAGCTCGTGTGACAGGAGCCCTCCCTCATGCATTAACGATTACAATTCACGGGACACCCAGCTGGGCGCGATGGTCCATGCCAATTCGTCGCGACACACCCGTCGCTGCTCATGGTTCTTTTGAGATGCGGTTTGCGACATCTCCGGGCCGAACATGTCGCTCTTCGCACCACGCACCATAGGCCAGTGGGGACGCGTGACCGGACGAGCTGCGAACCGTAACACGAGGAGCTATTCATGCCCGGCCGGAAACGCATGCGGGAGGCGTGGCAAAGGGCCTCGCTCCGTGGCGGCATCCGAAGCGCGGCGCACCGCTCCTCTCGCCGCAGCCCCACCACCCAGGGCGACGACCCGTCTGGCAGGACCACCGTCCAGAACAACACGAGCGACTACGTGATGGAGGGCCTCATGCGATCGCTCGTGCACGCTAGCCGCATCGTGATGCAGGACCCCACCAACTACGAGGCGCGCTCCAACGTGAGCTGGGTTACCACGTGGGCCTTGAACACCTTCGTCGGCTGCGGCAAGGGTGGCGGTGACTGGGAGATTCACATGATCGGCCAAGCCATGGGCGCCGTGACCGATGCCACACACGGCATGACGCTCTCCGCCGTAACGCTGCCCTACTACCGCATGGTGATGCCCTACGGAACGGCGAAGTTCGCGCGCTTCGCGACGGCCGTGTGGGACGTCCCGGCCGAGGGCAAGACCGAGCTCGAGCTCGCCGAGGCGAGCCTGCAGGCGCTCAGCGACTGGATGGACGAAATCAAGGTCGTACGCCACGCCTCCGAGCTCGGCCTCACCGAGGAGATGTTCGACGATGTTGTGGCCGGCACGTTTCTGCTCACCGGCGGGTACAAGACCCTCACGGCAGACGACGTGAGGCAGATTCTCACCCAAAGCATGTAGGGTAAGCGGCTAGGAGTTACATGACATCCTGAGCGAGAGCGACGTGACGGTCACGCTCTCGCTCTGATCTGACCATGCGTACAGTGCATGGATAAAGACGCATAGATACTATTTGTTATCGTTCTTCTAGCACGCTACGATGTAGCCAGACAGAGACCCCAAAAGGAAGGAGCCGACCATGTCTGTCGTCGACTCACATGGACCCGCGCATCAGGGCCGTCGTGGCGAGCGCCATGTACGACATCCCGCGCGCCAGCCGCTACGGTTTCCCCGGCATGCCCGAGATCACGGCAGAGCGGCGCCGCGCCACGCTGCGCAACATCGCTGAGCAGCGCTGGGCCGACGTTGACTCCGGCAGGCCCGCCCTCTCCTTCAACGCTAACGTCGACTACGCGGAGAACCACAATTCCGTGACGGCGGAGTTCGCGAGCTTCTACAGCACGCCGCGCGGCTACCACCCCAACGCGATCGCCGCGCATACCATCACCAGCTCAGCCGCGCTCATGAACTTCCAGATCAACGACCGCGTTGCCGAGACCGAGGCGCCCATCCTGCTCGTAACTGGCGACACCGCCCACTCCAAGCCCTTCGCGGACGAGATCCTGGAGAAGTCCGCCGCAGGCGGCAAGACGGACGTGGAGATGGTGGTCGTTCCCGACTGCAATCACGTGGACCTCTACGACGACATCACCAAGATTCCGTTCGACAAGATGACGGAGTTCTTTGGCTCGATGTAGGCTTGGCCTAGCATCATCATCGGAAGTTTATTGAGAGGAGATTGGTATGCAGTATGTGACACTCAACACCGGTGCCAAGATGCCCATGGAGGGGTTCGGGGTCTTCCGCGTGCCCGACCTGAAGGAGTGCGAGGACTCGGTATACGAGGCCATCAGGATCGGCTATCGCCTCATCGACACGGCGACTGCCTATGGCAACGAGGAGGCCGTGGGTGCCGCCGTGCGCCGCGCCATCGCCGACGGCATCTGCACGCGCGAGGGCATCGAGCTCACGGCCGAGGAGATGGCCACCATCTCTAGCCACGACATGGGTTATTCCGGTAGCCGCGCCAAGCACTTCGATCCGAGCTTTGTGCGCATGTGCCTGGGCAAGGGGTAATGGGCAGGGCATGGACCGACGAGGTAGACCTAGAAAATTTGTGCAAAGCTTGCTCGCGTCAACGGTGGCCTAACAGAGCTTAGCCTGTTTTGCCACAAATGGAGCATTACCCTTGAGATTCTCTTCTTCCGCTGTGCTTCATCAAACCAGTAAAAGTAGTAAAAAGTAATGTGAAGGGCCACACACGAGAACTTGAGTCTCGATCAAACCATGGCTGAGAAAGGATAGCGAAAAGGGCCCGGCACAAAGGAACGCCGTCCTTCGTGCCGGGCTTGCTAGCGCGCGGGCCAGAGGGCTAGCCGAGGTCCTCGCCGTTGCTCTTGTAGACCTTCTGCATGTAGTAGAAGGAGTCCTTGCGACTGCGCGAGAGGTCCCCGTTGCCGTCGTCGTCCATGTCGACGTAGACGAAGCCATAGCGCTTACGCATCTCGCCCGTCCCGGCCGAGACCACGTCGATCCAGCCCCAGGGCGTATAGCCCATGAGGTCCACGCCGTCAATCTCCACGGTGTCCTTCATGACCTTAATGTGGGTACGCATGTAGTCGATGCGGCCCTGGTCGTGGACGGAGCCGTCCTCCTCGCGGACGTCGATGGCGCCGAAGCCGTTCTCCACGATCATCACGGGGATCTGGTAGCGGTCCCAGATCTGGTTGAGGCTGATGCGCAGGCCCAGCGGGTCGATGGTCCATCCCCACTCGGTCTGCTTGAGGTGGGGGTTGGCGATGGAGCGGTGCATGTTGCCGTCGGTGGCGCCGTGCTCCTCGGGGTGCGCCGCGCACACGTCGGTGCTGTAGTAGGAGAAGCTGTAGAAGTCGACCGTGCCCTCGCGCAGCAGCTCGTCGTCGCCCGGCTCCTTGGCCAGCTTGATGCCCTCGCGCTTGAGCTCGAGCACCTTCCATGCGGGGTAGTAGCCGCGCACCTGCACGTCGCCGTAGAACCACTTAAAGTGGTGGGCAGTGTCGAGCTCGGCCCACACGTCCTGCGGGTCGCAGCTCCAGGGGTAGGAGCCGCCGTGGGCGATCATGAGGCCGTTTTGAATCGCACGTTCCTCTCTGGTCAGCGGCATTCACCTCCTGCTTGTTGGCATGATGCGAAGCATCTAATATGCTTTATCCGTCCCATTTAGTACGTTTAAGCAGATATTATTCTCTTAAATCGCTTAATCTTGAGATATAATCAGCATTAAGCGATTTAAGAGAGAGGGACCACGCATGCTCATTGCCCGTCACAAGGAGAGGAAGCTCCTTAAATCCGCCCTCGAAGCGGACGAGTCGCAGTTCATCGCGGTGTTTGGAAGGAGGCGCGTCGGGAAGACATACCTGGTCAGGGAGACCTACGAGGGAAACTTCACCTTTCAACACACCGGCTACGCCAACACCGGCACCAAAGGCCAGCTCTTCGCGTTCGCAGCATCCCTGAAAGAGTATGGCCTTGAGGACTTTGAGAGCCCGGCCAACTGGCTCGAGGCGTTCGAGCTACTGAAGGACCTCATCCGCAGCTCTGGCGGCAGGCGTAAGGTCGTTTTCATAGATGAGCTCTCCTGGATGGACTCTGGCAGAAGTGACCTGATGCCCGCCCTGGAGGGGTTCTGGAACGGCTGGGCTTCCGCCCGCAAGGACATCGTGCTAATCGTGTGCGGATCGGCCACCTCCTGGATGCTGAGCAAGGTCGTCCACAACAAGGGTGGGCTCTACAACCGGCTGACCGCACAAATCAACCTCATGCCCTTCACCTTGGCCGAATGCGCAGAGTACGCGACGTCACGCGGCATCGTCATGAACCACCATCAGCTCCTCGAGTGCTACATGGTCATGGGTGGTATCCCCTACTACTGGAGCTTCCTGCGCAGGGAGCTAAGCCTGTCCCAGAATATCGACCAAGCCTTTTTCGCCAAGGACGCGCCCCTCAAGGACGAGTTCCGATACCTGTTCCGCTCGCTGTTCAAGCGACCCGAGGGCTACGTGGCAATCATCAAGGCGCTCGGGACCAAAAAGGCGGGCATGGGACGGGCAGAGCTGCTCGAGGCAACGGGGATGACGAACTCGGGAGGTTTCACGTCCAGGCTCGTGGAGCTAGAGCAGTGCGGGTTCATCCGACGATACCGGGAGTACGGGAAGGAGCGAAAGAACGCCGTCTACCAACTCATAGACAACTTCGTGCTCTTCCACTACAAGTTCCTCCAGAAACGCCCGTCGGACGAGCACTACTGGTCAAACCAGGAGAACACCCCCACGCGCAATGCGTGGACCGGCATCGCCTTCGAGCGGGTCTGCCTTCAGCATATAAGTGAGATGAAGAAGGCGCTTGGCATCTCGGGCGTGCTTACCGACGTCTCCTCGTGGAGCTGCGCCTCTGATCCCGAGACGGGGGTAAACGGCTCCCAGATCGACCTGCTCATCGACAGGAGGGACCAGGTCATCAACGTCTGCGAAATGAAGTACTCCACGCAAGAGTACAGCATCACAAAAAAAGTCGACACCGACGTGAGGCACAAGGTGAACGACTTTCGCACGGTGACTGGCACGAAAAGCGCCATTCACGTCACCTTCGTCACCCCCTACGGCCTCGCCCGGAACGCCTATGCCGGCAATGTCCAAAGCGAGATTACCGCCGACGACTTCTTCGCTTAGGGGTCGCCTTGGTGGACTCGGTGATCTTCTCCATGAGCTCCTCGTTGGCGACGCTCCACTGGCCGCCCTCCACGGGAAGCTCGGCGTAGCCCTCGTCGTCGGTGATGTCCACCGGGCAGAACGTCCATCCCGCTGTTTGGTGAGGCACGCATGGCGAATTATATGTCCCACGTTCCGACGTATCGATTGTGGCCTCTCGTCGAAAACGTGGCAACGCACGTCGCGACCCTTATAGGCCTCGGCGGCCTGGTATGCAAAGATGCTTCCAGCAATACAAGGAGCAGGAGGAGACCCCATGGCTACCAACAGACGCACGGCCGCCGTCCAGATGATCGCCCAGACCAAAGGGCGCCTCTACGACGCCAACTTTGACCAAGCCATTCTCGACGCGCTCGACGAGTGCAAGGAGCTCTGCTACGACTACAACCAGATGCGGCCCACGGCGCGCGAGGAGCGCGGCGAGTTCCTGCGCACCATCGTGGGCTCGATGGGCTCACACGCAACCATCGTCTCGCCCTTCTGGTGCGACTACGGCGCCAACATCCACCTGGGCGAGAACTTCTTTGCCAACCACGGGCTGGTCGTCCTCGACGGGGCTCCCGTGACCTTTGGCGACAACGTGTTCATCGCACCAAACTGCGTGTTCTCCACGGCAGGGCATCCCATCGACGCGCCACGGCGCAACGAGGGCCTGGAGTACGCGCTGCCCATCACCGTGGGAGACGACGTGTGGTTTGGCATGGGCGTGACGGTGTGCCCCGGCGTGACCATCGGCTCCAACGTGGTCATCGGCGCTGGCAGCGTGGTGACGCGCGACATCCCCTCGGGCGTGGTGGCCGTGGGAAACCCCTGTCGCGTGCTGCGCAAGATTACCGACGCGGATGCCACGCGATATGAGCGCTGGGTACGGGAGTAGCAAGATGGAGCAGAGCTCCCGGAGGCTCAGCGCCGCCTTCCTGCATCCTCGACGACGAGGGCAACTGCATCCAAATCACGGTGTAGCTGTTTGCGGGCCAGAGGGGCAAGAACCTCCAGCTACATCGGCAACCAGTCACCGTCCCTCCGCTCGCTTACGTGGGCAGAGGGTCGGCGCCGTTTTGGGGGATACTCATGGTCCCCCTCTTTGTGGTGGACACGTTTTTACCCGTTGAGCGAGCCCTTACTCACAAGGCAGTCCGCCGCAAGCGGTACGAGCTCCTTCTCGCTCAAGCAATCTGCCGTGGCAGCAATATACGCCTTGAAGTGCTCGGTTTCGCGATGGGCCTCATAGGCCTCCTCGCTGGCGTAGCCCTCCCAAAAGGCCCAGTGCAGCGGGTCGTCGGCAAAGCTCACGGCATAGAGATACAAGACGCCTGGCTCCTCGGCCACAGATGTGCGCATGTTCGCAAAGACCGCCTCGCGGAACTGCTCGAGCTTCTCGGGCAGGATTTGCACGAAGCAGCAGCGCGGCGCGGCAGAGCCATCCGTTACCTTCAGGGCCTCGGGCTTCTCGACCATGAGCTCAGGGTTGACCGGGCACACCTCGCGGCTGGTGAGGTTCTCGGCCGCCATGGCAACGTATGCCTTGAACTGCGCTGATGCGGCATGCACTTGGTAGGCGTCGTCGTCCGCGTAGACTTCGAAGACGTAACACATCGCGGGGTCGTCGGCCAGATGGGTCGAGAACATTGCCAACGTGCCCGGCTCGCTCTGAATGGAGGTGACGAGGTTGGCCTCGCCCACGCGGCTGAACTCGTCAACGTTGTCCAGCTTGCGGCCAAGCTTGAAGAGTCTGGTAATCATGGTTTGCTCCTTCCCTAAAGCGTTCGCTTATCCAATGATCCTCTGGTAGTTGCCAAAGAGAATGGCGTCCTTGTCCGAGTCCGAAACGATCATGCTATCGATTGCGGCCAAGATTTCCTTGGTAGCACCCGCAGGCGGGATACCCAGCGGAGCGTCGGTGCCAAAGAGCACATGGTCCACGCCGTAGTAATCAGCGGCCAGATCGAGTGCCTTGGGATTCCCCAGGATGGCAGTGTCCACGTAGAACTTGCGCATGTCGGCTGCCTGGTCCGATGGCAGAATGCGGTCTACGCGGCCCGCAAAGAAGGGAACCATGCCGCCGGCGTGATGACAGATGACCTTGAGGTCGCTGAACTCTTGCAAAAGGCCTGCTTGGACCATTTGCATCATGGCCTGCGTGAGCTCGTACTCCCACGAGAACACGATGTTGTTGTCGGGCTTGCGCAGGTCGAACACCGGGTGCAGCCAAGCGGGGACGTCTGCTTTGGCAAGAGCAGAGAAGAGCGGGCGGAACCGCTCGTCGGCTATGCTGAGCCCCAGTGCGCGCGTGAAGATCTGCACGCCCACCACGTCGTCGTTGCCGCACACCTGCTCGTTCACAATGCGCACGGCCTCGTCCATGTTGTTCATGGGCACCAGCAGCACGGTCGCCTCGAACATGTCGGCATCTGCGCGGCGCATGGCAATGAGCTCCTCGTTGCCCTCCCAGCACAGCTTTGCGGCTTCGTCTGCTCCCACGTAGTCCTCGGGCAGGGCGTTCACAAAGCTGATCACCTGCCTCGTCTTGCCATCCCAGCAGGCGCGACGATTGGCCATGTCAGAGAGCGTGGGGTTGTTGAAGAACGCGTAGCGCTTGGGAATCTCCGGCTCAATCTTGAGCATCCGTGCATAGAAGTCGGGCGGCAGCACGTGGGCAAACACGTCGATGGGGGCCATGGGCTTCTCCTTAATCGTAGTCTTCTGATTCCATTATAGACCAAGGCAAAACGCGAAGGCGGGACAAACGTCCCCGTCCCCAGTGTCCCTGTCCATACGTTAAGATACGCTTGAGCATGTGTTCCCAAGAATGCGATAAGCGGAGGATGCCATGAAGTCCACCGACTCAACGAAGGACGCTGACGCCGCCCTACAATTTGGCGGAAAGGCGCTTTCCGACATGCCGGGCTGCGTTGTCGTGCTCGGGCACCACGGGCGGATCGTCTATGCAAACGACTCGGCGTGCGAGCTGCTTGCCATCAAAGACTTTGTGAACAAGCCCTTTGGTGCTTACTTCTCGGCGTATGCGAACAGCGAAAACGATGCGTTCTACGAGATGTTTCTGGAGGCGGTGCGAAACAAGGAGGCACGCCACCAAGGGCGTTGCCCCTTCGTGGCGCCTGATGGCACCCGCTACACGCTCTTTGTTACCAGCTCGCACCTCAAGACGGAAGACGAAACCTATCTCGTCATTACTTGCGCAAACGTGAGCGCCGAGGAACGATCCGAGCAGATGCGTCGGGAGTCCACCCTGGTATTCCTCTCCTCCATCGTCTACATGTGCACCTTTGTGTTTATCTATGCCGTGTGGAACTACCTCGGGCGTCCCTTCGCTCCGCGATACCTGACCAGAATCCTTGAGGTGGGCGGCGTTGCTCTTGGGTTCTTTGTATACAAGAGGTCGTCGCTTACCCTCGCAGACCTTGGCCTTGGCACCAAGAACCTGGCGCACAACCTCAAGGTCGACGGCATTGCCTGCCTTGCCATTGTCGTTTTCTTCTGTGCGGTAAAGCTCGTTGCCATGCGCGTCATCCCCGGCCACATCACGCATCCCGAGACGTTCTACGACCCTTCGTGGGTCTCGCCCATGCGCTTTGTGCGATATATCTTCACGGCTGTTGTTCAGGAGTTTCTATCGCGCGGCATTATGCAGGAGAGCCTCTGCCACGTAATCGTGGGCAAGCATCGCGAACGAATGGCCATCGCCGTGTCGACCATCATGTTTGCGGCGCTTCACCTTCACTACAGCCCCTTCTTCATGCTCGGCGCTGCGCTACTCTTGGGTGTTTTTGGCATAATCTACCAAAGGCAACGCTCCATTTGGGGCCTTGCCCTTATCCACTTCACCTTTGGCATGAGCGCTGGCATGCTTGGTCTTATATGAGACGCCCGGCACCCTAGGTGGGGAGTTCCAAAAAATGCGTGGGCAGGGTAGCTACATGCGCATCTATGGAACTATCGCGCTACAGTTCACGGTACGGCCAGCGGCGCGGGCGGCGCGCCCGGAGGCGTGCTGTCTTTGCGAGCTGTGCGGGTGGCGCGCCTGGAGGTGTGCTGACTTTGCGAGCTGTGTGGCCCGTCCACCCTGAGGCGTGCTGTCTTTGCGAGCTGTGTGGCCCGCTCATCCACACAGCTCGCGATTACAGCACGCGCGGGTCAGGTCGACCCACACAGCTCCAAAAGTCAGCACGCAAGGCCGGAGGCCACCCACACTGCTCGTCATCACAGCACGCATCTTCCCACATCACCCACACTGCGCGCCATCTTGTCCTTGTCACGGTGCTTGCCGTCGACCTTGTGCATGTCCTCTTCGATGAAGAGCTAGATACAGCTCGTCAGCAAAGCTCAGGCGCTCTGGGGCAAGACGCCAATTGTCGCCGGCCATCCGCCGCATACCACCATCAGCGCGACGTTGTCCGGCGTGGCACAGCGGAAAACCCCTTTGAGCGAGGTCCTTTCCCTCAAACAGAGCCTTGAGCGAGTCCTCGCACGTAGATTCTCCCGATTCGTGGAGGGTCATCGTCCTCATGTTAATTCGCTTGATGCGTCCGACGCCGCTGTGACTCGGCTTATGCTGGCGCGGAGTCGACGATCCCGCGAGGATGAACCGGCACCCCTTGCCAGTCTGGTCCCCGAAAAAACTCCCCCGTTCCTATCGTCTGCCCTATAGGCCGGAACCTCCCGTGAGGTAGCGCATGGCATCGACCTGTACGCCCACGTGGAACTCCGAGAGGTAGGGCAGCATCTCCGGAATCGGCTGGTCGGTGAGCGAGAGCCATCGCTGCATGACGCCGAGGATTGCCCAAGTAGAGAACGATGACACATCACACGCAAGTGTAACTTACGGGACACTCCGGGCAACGATGCCAATTGACGATGTTGCGTGACACGTGTACCTTACTATCAATAGCCAATGCGGTCAACAGGAGGCGATGCGCCATGCCCATCACGCAAGTAGCTCAAGGGGTGCTCCTGCCCTTCGTTGGCACGAGCCTCGGTGCCGCCATGGTGTTTTTCCTAAGGGGGCAACTGTCGGGCAAGGTTCAAAAGGTCCTCACGGGGTTTGCCGCCGGCGTTATGGTAGCGGCCTCGTTCTGGAGCCTGCTGCAACCGTCGCTTGAGTCGAGCGAGCACATGGGGCGCCTCTCCTTCGTGCCCGCCGCCGTGGGGTTCCTCGTTGGCATGGGATTTCTGCTGCTGCTTGACGAGGTGACCCCGCACACGCACATGGACCTGCAGGATGAGGGGCCAAAGACGGGCCTCGCGCGCACGACCAAGCTCATCCTTGCCGTAACGCTCCACAACATCCCGGAGGGAATGGCCGTGGGCGTGGTGTATGCGGGATGGCTCGCAGGCGACCAGATGGTGAGCCCTACCGCCGCCCTCGCCCTGGCGCTGGGCATTGCCATCCAGAACTTCCCCGAAGGCGCGATCGTCTCTATGCCGCTGCGCGCCGAGGGCATGAGCAAGGGCAAGACCTTCTGGTACGGCGTACTCTCGGGAGCCGTGGAACCCATCGCCTCAATACTTACGATACTCGCGGCCCAGCTCGTGGTGCCCGTGCTCCCCTACCTCCTGGCGTTCGCGGCCGGAGCGATGGTGTACGTGGTTGTGGAGGAGCTCATCCCCGAGATGAGCGAGGGCGCCCACTCTAACCTGGGCACGGTCGCGTTCGCGCTGGGATTCGTGGCCATGATGGTGCTGGACGTGGCGCTCGGGTAGCACCGAGAAAGTCAGAAGACAGAATCGAGAAAAGGGGCAAACATGAAGTACGACGTTGTCTTTCTAGGGAGCGGGCATTCCTGCTGGCACGGAGCGATGACGCTTGCGGCTGCAGGCAAGAAGGTCGCCATCGTAGACGGGGACCTGCCGGGCGGCACCTGCACCAACTATGGTTGCGATGCAAAGATCATTCTGGACGGTCCCTTCGAGTTCGCGGAAGGTCTCGGTCGCTACGAGGGCGTCTGCGTGGACGGCAACGGCTCAATAGACTGGCAACGCCTCATGGCCTACAAGCGCCAAGTGCTCGGGCCGTTCCCGACCATTTTGCCTACCATGTTTGTAGGCGCGGGCATTGAGTTCGTTCCCTCCTTTGGCAGGCTGGTGGATGCGCACACGGTGCAGGCAGGACAGAAGACGCTTACGACCGATTACGTCGTAATTGGCACGGGCCAGCGCGACGCCATGCTAAGCATCCCCGGCAAGGAGTTCCTGCACAACAGCCGCGAATTCCTCGACCTCGCCACGATGCCCGAGCACCTCGTGTGCATTGGCGCGGGCATCATAGGCATGGAGTTCGCCTCCATGGCGCTTATGCTGGGCAAGAAGGTAACGTTCGTGGAGTTCTCCTCCAGGGCGCTCGCAGCCTACCCGGAGCCCTATGTTGCTAAGCTCGTCCAGAAGATGGAGTCTCAAGGCGCCACCTTCCACTTCGACGAGGCAGCGACGCGAGTGGAGGAGGTCGATGGCACCTATCGCCTTACCACGGCATCCGGGCTCGTTGTCGAAGGGGACTATGTTCTTTGTGCGGCTGGTCGTGTGGCCAACTACGAGGACCTGGGGCTGGAGGCACTGGGCATCGAGGCGGGCAGGCGCGGCATCGTGGTTGACGACCACCTGCGCACGAGCGTTCCGACCATCTACGCAAGCGGTGACGTTATCGACAAGACCATCCCGCGCCTTACCCCCACGGCGGAGTTCGAGTCCAACTACATAGCCGCGCAGATCCTGGGAGACGAAACCCCCATTTGCTATCCGGTGGTTCCCAACCTCGTCTTTACCCTGCCGCGCATCGCGCAAGTGGGCGTCACCGTGGCCGAGGCTCAGGCACAACCTGACGCCTATCGCGTGGTGCAGCTGCCCTACGGGGTCCAAAACGAGTGGGTCAACAACCGCGAGCTGGACGCGGAGATAACGCTCATCATTGACGCAGAGGGCCACCTCGCGGGTGCGGCGCTCTATGGCAGCGAGGCGGGCACGTGGATTGACTTCCTCACGCTGGTGATCAATGCAAGGATGGGCGCCGCCGACCTACGCCGCATGATCTTTGCCTTCCCCACGCAAACCTACATGCTGGCAAGCACCCTTGCCACGGTACTGGGCTAAGAAGATTGGCACAACAAGGTGTTCGACGCCATATGGCGTGTACAATAGAGACAACGATAGAACAAGGAGGACGGAACATGGAAGCAACGGAGCTGGTATTGCAGGCAATGCGCGAGGCGGGCGTGCCGCTGAACGCCGGAAAGATCGCGGAGCTCTCGGGCCTTGACCGCAAGGTCGTGGACAAGGCGATGAAGGAGCTCAAGAAGACGGGCGCGATCGTTTCGCCCGTGCGCTGCAAGTGGGAGCCGGCGGAGAAGTAGCTCACCAGCACGGGCGCCGCGACGATATAGCGAAAGAGCGAGGGCGGCACGTACCGCACGACAGGCCTGCGGCGCTTCCGTAGCGCCGCAGGCCACAACGTCTTTAGCGTAGACGCTTGCGAGGAGGCACCACGCCCCCTTCCGTACGCTCCCGCACCGCAACCGTGAATTGAAAACGGCCGCCTCCCAGTTCACGGTTGCCAAATCGCCCGCCACCTCGGTGGCACCGAACGTGCTCGGATAGCGCAGCACGCGCCTCTGCTCGAGGATGGTCTGCATGGCGGCCGGTCACACGCCCCATTCGCGCACGAGGTTCAGGTTGGCCCCACCGGTGCCTTCCCTGGGCATGTAATCCGCAAGATAGGGGACGTTGAACATGATATGCCCGCTCGGCTTCGCTCATCTCCGAAACCAGAGGTCGCAAGGCGCGGCTCTCGTAGGCTGCAGTCGCCATGCGCACAATGCGGCTAACGTCCTGGTCCCCCAGATGGCGGGTTTGAGAGTCGGGCTTGCCATCGGCGGGAAACATCGTATCGACTTGTGCCAGCTGCTTGTTCAACCACGACTGAAGCTTCGTGGGTCGAGAATAAAACATCCAGCCGGAATCAAGAGGACAAGCGGTCTGGCTCACAGTGGTACTCGTACTTGAGCTCGTCGGCAAGATAGCCGTCGCTCATGCAATGAAGGTCCGATACGCCCTCGCGCATGAGCAAATACGTCTGTGAACCATAGAAGAGCCTAAGCGCATCGTCGTACGAAAGCCCTGTCTCGCGTGCGAAGAGCGCCACGACGCGCGCGTACTTCCTGTGAAGCAGCGTAGGGTTCGCCCTCATTGCTCTTCACTCCCCACGAACACGAGACATCGGTCTATGACTTCTTCACCATCCAAATCGTATGCGTTGAGAAATGCGCGCCGTCTGCGCGCGAACCGTGCACACCAGTTGACCGCTTGGTCTCGAAGCGGCGTTACGTAGAAGCCCTTCCCAAAATCCACACGGGAGCGAGAGTGATAGACGTCTGGACTGGAGACTATTGAAGGCGACCCGTGGTATACGATCAAACCTCCACCCCCTCTGCCGCAAGCTCGCGGATGATCTCCTCAGCCACGTAGTACTTGTCCTGCGTGTGCAGCACGTCGTAGTAGCGAGCTATGTAGTCGTCTAGCAGGTTGGTCTTGTCTGCGAGGGCGGAATAGACGTCACGCGGGTCCTTCTGGAGCAATGTTGCCACGGCCTCAATGCAAGAGATCGCAAATGAGAGCTGCTCTTCGGTCGCGAGCCGCGCCTCACACATAAACCCTCTCCCCTCTTCTGTAGACAATTCTTGCTAAGGCCAATCTTACCTCATTATTGAAGAAGATCTTGAGAACGGCGGCCAATAGAGCGTACTCCCCTATTGGCCACATCCATTACATCGGTCGTGGACGAGAAAACCGTTTGGGACCTTGTTGTCCAAGCCGGGTTCCTCGGGGTCGTGCTCCAGAAGCCCGGCCTGTGCGCTACTCCACGCACTCGCCGTTGCTGGCGATGATGCGCTGGTACTCAAAGAACGAGTTCTTGCGCGCGCGGTGCATGTCGCCCGTGCCGTCGTCGTGCCAGCCGCCCTCGTACTGGTTGGCCACCGTCGCGCCACCCCACAGGAAGCCCTTTGGAAATGACATGATTACCCTTTCGTTGTATATTGTTAGCATGCTAACTTGCTACCATAGTAGAGAATAGGTTGGACATTGGGGGCCAGCGCGCACATAAGACACAAACGGGCAATGGGGGTGCCATGAAGAACGGAGAGAGGCTCGGGAGGCTCTTTCGGCTCGTGAGCCACCAGTTCGAGGAGGAGAAGCGCGGGCAGGTGGCCGAGCTCGGGGTCACGGGCAGCCAGCTGGACGTGCTGGACTTCCTCGAGCTGCGCGGAGGTGCCGCCACGCAGGCCGAGATTGGCGACTACCTGCGCGCGAGCAGGCCAACGGTGTCTGGCCTCGTTACCAGGCTCGAGCGCAGGGGCCTCGTGACGCGAGACACCAGCGCCCACGACGGCCGTGCGGTCGTGGTCCGCATCGCGGACGAGGCGCAACCCATCGTGCAGGCGTTTCGCGAGAAGGGCGAAGAGATGGACTACCTGCTCACGGCGGGCCTCACCGACAACGAGCGCGACGAGCTCGTCCGCCTGCTCCGAAAGATGGTGGGGCCGGACGAAGGCTAGGGGCAGTGCACGCGCTCCTAGCTCCGACCAAAGCAATGCTCAGCAACCAATGCGCATTCGCGCGGGAAAGGAAGGAATAACATGAAGGCAAAGTTCATACACCGCTGCACGCACGTCCTGGACAAGGAGGCAACCATCGCGTTTTACCAGGAGGCGCTCGGCTTCCACATCGTACGCGAGAGCGGCCCTGCGGACGGCTCCTGGACCAACACGTTCATGGTCAACGACGAGAGTCCCTTCGAGCTGGAGCTCACCTGGAACCGCGGTCGCACGGAGCCCTACGAGAATGGCGGCAAGGACGTCCACATCGCGTTTCGCGTGGACGACTACGATGCGTACCACGAGCTTCACGAGCGCATGGGCTGCATCGTAAAGGAAAACCCGCGCATGGGCCTGTACTTTATCGCCGATCCCGACGGCCAGTGGATCGAGATACTCCCGACGCGTTAACCGTGCGTTTTGGGCTTGCCCGGACGTGCGGGTTTGGAACCCTCACGCCCGAAGTGCCATCTGGGCATGGCAAACTGGCCACTTTTACCGCGTTTTGGGTAGTTTTTGGATGAGATTTCCCCACCGACGGAAAACCTGCCCTGCAAAACCGCAGGTAAGCAGGGGTGAAAATGCAACCTCGTTTTTCACGAGACCAAAAAACTACCCAAAACGCCAAATTTGTGGCTAGTTTCGCATGGCGAGATGGCACTTTCCGTTATGCAGGTTCTTACATAACGGAAAGACGTACTTGTCTATTGCGTCGGGGTCGGTCAGCTCGAGCGCGGCCTTGGCAGCACAGGCGCGCTCCTCGTAGCCGCGCACGCCAGTAATACCCGACTTCAACGATTCCCCCAAAGACGCCCGCTCCATGGCAGCGTGGCTGCGCGAAGCAGGAGCTGCGCGCGTGCAGCTGCCACCCTTCCACAAC
>JAUMWL010000148.1 GCA_030529665.1 Coriobacteriales bacterium | reverse complement strand
TCTGCATAGCGCACGCCCTGTGTGGCGTGCGCGACAGGTGGGATAGAACATCCACGAAGGGAGCGTGCAATGTCTGGCGTGCCAAAGTCCAAGCGCGGCCAATCGAGCGTTGAGTACGTGTGGCAGGCGCAGCTGCTGTTCCACCAGATGTTCGAGCTTGCACTGCGCCTGCCCAAGCGCTGGACGTTCTACCTCTCGGAGCGCATGGTGGACCATGCAGAAAAGGTGCTGCACCACGCGAAGAGCGCCAACTCCATATACGTAAGCTGCGCCGTGGACGCGCAGCTGCGCCGCATGCACCTGCAGCAGGCGTACTGCCACGCGCAGACGCTCTCGAGTCTTGTGGACGAGGTGTACAAGCTCGCGCCGGTGAAGGCCACTGGCGATGATGGCGCGCTCAGGCCCGCCGTCACGCAGGCGCGCTTCTGCGAATTGATTGGCTGCTTGAGCAAGGAGTTCGAGCTGCTGAAGGGGGTGATGAAGTCGGACATGAGGCGCTGGGGTAACTACCTCAAGGATGAGCTTGCCGTCCCCGAGACGGGCCTGCAGATGAGCTTCTTCGACTTGGAGGGCTTTCTCTGAGGGCGTGGCCAGAGGTGCGCGATGCCCGAATGCGAGCTTTCGTGATGCACGGGCTGGAGGCCAAAAGGCGTCCGATCCCGCCGCCCGCGTGGCAGGAAGGCCCGCGCAGGCCTTCAAGGCGGCCCCTGTAGGGCGAATTCGTGGTGGTGGCTTCGCTCTCCGAACGCCAACAACTCGAACACGTTCCACAACGTCAACTCCGACGGGGACTGGAACAACTGGAACGCCGACAACGATAATGGCGTTTCCCCCGGATTCGCTTCCACGGGCGGTGTGGCGCCCGGCACGAAGGCTCAGTAACCCCACGGGGCGAAGACAGGTGTTAGAAGCAGAAGGAGGGGCCGTCTTTCCGGCGCGCCGGGCCCAGGTGCGCAGGAGAACATGGCGGGGCTGCGCGGGCGCTGGGGTGTAAGCGGCGCAATCTACTGCGCGCACGTCTGGAACCTCGGGCACCCTGTGCGCGGCCTCGCCCCCTGCCAAGCTGTCCGAGAGCTACCGCTGCATTTGGAGGAATTACCGACCATGGGGTAAACCCGTAGTTGGAATGCATATATCCGCAGGTAAATCGCTCATGCTTTCTAGCATATTCCTATGGTCGGTAATAACATTCAGCGGTTAGTGCTTTTCGGGTGGCCTCCTGCTGGTTCGCGCAAAAGGAGGCGTGATGTGCAAAGATGCAAGTGAACCCTTGTCAATCCCAATGCCGAGTCGACACTCGCTTGTGCGGGCTAGGCGGTTTGCGGAGGACCTCGGCACCTTTGAGGAGGTCTTCTCGCTGGACAACTTGGTAGCCTCCGCGCTCGTGTGCAAGAGGGGAGTCAGCTGGAAGCGCGAGGTGCAGTCCTTCCACCTCAACTTGGCTCTCAATTGTGCCCAGTTGCGAGACGAGCTGATGGGTGGCACGTACGTGCTCACGCCGGGCAAGCGCTTCACCATAAACGAGCGAGGAAAGCCGCGCGACATCATCACCTGCGCCTTCCGCGACCGCGTGGTGCAGCGCACCCTGTGCGACCGCGTGCTGGTGCCCGCCGTGAAGCGCGTGATTATCTACGACAACGGGGCCTGCATTCCCGGTCGTGGCACGTCGTTTGCGCTTGCGCGGCTGGAGGGGCACCTCCGCGCGCACGCGAAGCGCTACGGCACGGGCGGTGCGCTGTTCCTCTTCGACTTCTCCAAGTACTTCGAGAGCATACGCATTGATGCGGTTATGGCAATGTTTGCGCAGATTGTCTTCGACGTGCGGCTGCTCGCCCTGCTTCGGCTTACGCTGGAGGGTGCCCCGCGTGGCCTTGGGCTGGGCAACCAGACGTCTCAGGTGGCGGCGGTGCTCTACCCCAACCCCATCGATCACTGGGCAAAGGACAAGGTCCGCGTGGTGGGCTACGGACGCTACATGGACGACGGCTACGCGCTGTTTGGCGATTGGGAGGAGGGATGGGGCTTCATGCGTGAGTTTGGTGATCGCGCGGCGGCACTGGGCCTCTCGCTCAACCCCAAAAAGACGCGGCTCCTGCACCCCTGTGAGGAGTTCACGTTCCTAAAGACCCGCTTCCGCCTGAGCTCTGGTGGAGAGGTGCACAAGCGCTTGCCAGCGGATACCTACCGCCGCCGGCGTCGCCACGTGGCTGGGCTGGAGCGGCTGGTGAGGGAAGGCGTGCTCACGACGGATGACCTCGCAGCGAGCGAGGCATCCTGGAGATCTGTCTTGCTGCGGGTGGGACGCTGCTAGCGTTTCGCCGAACGGATGATTATGGTTCACGGTCCTGTCTCGGCGCGCGTCTCCACCGACCCACAGTTCGTGATGTGAAAAGCGACATATCCGGCTGGAATGTGTCGCTTTTCACACCGCGAATCCAATTCATGATGTGATTTCCGACATTTCTGAGTCGAATCTGTCGCTTTTCACATCATGGATCTGATTCCCACGAGCTGTGGGTCAATGGGGGTCGGCCGTCGATTGGGACGAGTCGGGCCGTGCGCTGTCTGGGTCGTGAGTAACCGGGTGTGCCGCGCGGGCAAATAGGCGCAGCCTCCAAAGACTCACTGCACATACCACGTGCTACTATTGTGCGGTGATGGAATGCGGAGGGGATGCATGATGCCAAAGGTCTACGAGGGCGACCAGCCCTACATTTTCGTGAGCTACGCGCATGCGGACGACGCCGTGGCCCTGCCGCTCATAGACGCACTCATGGCCGAGGGCTACCGCGTGTGGTACGACGCGGGCGTCGAGGAGACGGAGGACTTCCCAGACTACATCGCCGACCACGTCTACGGGTGCGCCTCGTTCATAATGCTTGTGTCTGGGTCCGCTCTGGGATCCGTGTGGTGTGTGCAGGAGGCCAAGTACGCGTTCAAGCTCAACAAGAGGATCCTCCCCATATACCTTGAGGACGTTGAGCTGCCACGAGGGCTCGACCTGTGCATAGGGACGAAGCAGGCAATGCGGTGGTACGAGTACGAATCGGACGAGGCGTTCTATAAGAAACTGTTCAAGGCACGCAGGCTAGAGGACTGCCTTACTTCCGAGGGCAGGAGGCGTAGGGGAGTGCAGCCAAGAAGCGGCGCGCGGCAGACAACGGAAACGCGTGTGCGCAAGGAAGCAGTAAGGATTGTGCGCTCGGCGGGCGTGGCAAAGCGGGACTCCCTTGGCGCGTATTCGTGGACGGAGCTGAAGGAGATCTCGCGGGCGATTGCGGTGGCGGGGAGCGATGCCGAGTGGAAAGCGATTGCGAAGGAGTATCGTCTGGTTGACAAGGACGGCAAGCTGCAGGGCGACACGAAGACCTTCAAGCTGGCTGACGGTGCCGACGCCTCCGTGCGCATCCTAGGCTTCCGCCACGACGAGCTAGCGGGCGGCGGCGTGGCTGGCATCTCGTTCGAGTTCGCGGGCGTGCCAAAGATGCGCCGCATGAATGCCAAATGGACCAATGCGGGCGGCTGGAAGGACAGTGACATGCGCCGCTGGCTCAACGGCGATAGGGGCGGGTTCCTCGCTCTGCTGCCGGAGGACCTGCGCACCAACGTGGTCGAGGTGACGAAGCAGACGAACAACAAGGGCAGGGTCTCAGAGGGCGATACTGGCGCGGTGACCGACACGCCAGACAAGCTGTGGCTCCTCTCTATGGCCGAAGTATACGGAAAGCTGTCCGGACAGGTTGAGTGGCCATCTTGGCTTCTTGCCGTCTACGATGCGGAGGGTACCCAGTACCAGTTCTACGAGGACAAGGAAGTGGCCTTGTCTGATTACGGTTCCTGTCAGAAGCGCGGGGCGGATTCGTGGTGGTGGCTTCGCTCTCCGGACGCCGTCGGCTCGTACTCGTTCCGCTTCGTCCTCTCCGACGGGGACTGGGACTGCTGGCTCGCCGACTACGATCGTGGCGTTTCCCCCGGCTTCTGCTTCTAGCCATCCAGAATCCTCGCATAGCGCACGCCCCGTGTGGCGTGCGCGACAGGTGATATAGTACTCGCACGACGTGGCACGCCCATTCCCGGAAACGTTTTGCCGTGAAAGTGGTACACCTTTCGCGTTAAGAACACACATTCCCGGAAACGGCGTGCCACCGTCTTCTGCCCAATCTCCGCGACCTTTGTCTGGGCAACACGCATTGTCATACGTTTGGTAGACTATGCGCCATACGTATTGATGCGCTGAAAGGAGGCGGGCCAAATGCCACAGAGAGATAAGGACATCGTGTTCTTTGTCGTATGCTCGCAGAAACAAGGGGCGTGGTGCCGTGATTGCGCATCACAGGCCAATGGGAATCAAGTGATGCCTACAATGGACGAGCGAACGATAAAGGCTATCGAGGGGATGTGGCTCACTCATCTTGAGGCGCAGGTCGTTGAGATAATCGCGGGCCGTAAGGGCTTGGATGCGAACGCAGCTCTTGGCCTTTGGTACGGGATCGACCCGTGCCGCAGCGTGGAGCTCAACGAGTTCGGTCTGCAATACCTAGACGCGAACTACCTTGTGGACGAACTCATGGACCGCGAGGAATGGCAAGACAGAGCCTAGCGGCGCGCAGAATCGGTGCTACCAAACTTCCGTGCGTATCTGTGCTGCAACCGTGAATTGGAATCGTGGCTTTTCAATTCACGGTTGCCAAAACCTGCCCATCCGCCACCGCGCGACCTGCGGTTTTGCGGGGCCACTTGGCAACCGTGAACGGTTGCGTCCCCAAGCGAGGCAGCCTTTGGCGCGCCGCCTCCCCCCAAGGGGCAGGAAGCCACCTGACGAGAGGCGCGGTTACTGGTCGGACCGTCAAAAGCTCAATACAGAGAGGGGGATTACCTCCAATACCCGCTCTGCGACGGAGCGCCCATGGCTCTGGTCGCGTGCTATCATAATGAGCCGCAAGCATACGTGATGGAAGGGGAGTGAAGATGCCGACGGCTCTGCCAAAGGCATACGAGGGCGACCGCGACTACGTGTTCGCGTGCTACGCGCATGCGGACCGCGATGCCGTGCTGCCCATCATTGCCGCGCTCGTGGACGAGGGCTACCGCGTGTGGTATGACGACGGCATCGAGCTGGCGGAGGACTACCCGGAATATGTAGCCGACCACGTGCGTCGGTGCGCGAGCTTCGTTATGTTTGTGTCGGAGTTCTCGCTCGCCTCCGCTTGGTGCAAAAGCGAGGTCAACTACGCGCTAGACCTAAACAAGAGAATTCTCCCCATCTACCTCCAAAACGTTGAACTCACTCCCGGTCTCCAAATGCGGATGGGGCATAAGCAAGCGCTCTTTTGGTACGAGTGCGAATCGGACGAGGCGTTCTACAAGAGGCTCTTCAAGGCCCGGCGTTTGGAAGACTGTCTCACGAACGAGGGAAAGAGCCGCAGGGGAGTAAAGCCGAGGGATGTCCAAGCCAAGGGCGGAGTAGGCACAGCGGCCGTTGATGCGGGTGGCTCTCATACGTTGCAGATTGTCGACAAGCCCTCCTCATCAGTCCAGGTTACACAGGCTGGCGCACGACTTGATTTCGAGCGAAGGCTTGAGACAAGCGAAACGATGAACTACGGTGTGCAGGCGCGTTTCTTGAAGCGTATGGCTCAAGGAACACCGGACAAAGCACGCAACAGGGTCCCCGGTATCGAGCCCAAGGATGCCCTTGCAGAGTATTCGTGGGCGGAGCTGAAGAAGATCTCGCGAGCCATCGCGGAGGCAGGGAGCGACGCGGACTGGAGGGTGATTGCGAAGGACTACCACCTCGTGGACAAGGACGGAAAGCTGCAAGGTGATACGAAGAGTTTCAAGCTGAACGACGGCACCGATGCCTCCGTCCGCATCCTTGGCTTCCGCCACGACGAGTTAGCGGACGGCAAGGGCAAAGCGGGCATCTCGTTCGAATTCGCGAACGTGCCAAAAACGCACCGCATGAATACCGGTCGGACAAACGCGGGCGGCTGGGAGAGGAGCGAGATGCGCGACTGGCTCAGATCGGGCTTCTCGGTACTTCTACCTGACGACTTGCTCGGCAACGTGGCCGAGGTGACGAAGCACACGAACAACGTAGGCAAGGCCACGAAGGTGAACGATACCTCGGTCGTGAGCGACACCGCCGACCGCCTGTGGCTCCTTTCGATGTCCGAGTTTTACGGCAGGCTGTCGGAGCAGACGGAGAACATACCATGGTCGGTAGCTACCTACGACGCGGAGGGGACGCAATATCAGCTTTACGGGGACAACGGCGTGACGACTAAGAATCACAGCTTCTGCAAGAAGCCCGGGGCGGGTTCGTGCTGGTGGCTTCGCTCTCCGCTCGCCGGCGGCCCGTCCGGGTTCCTCCACGTTCTTTCCAGCGGGGATTGGTCCGGGTACTACTCAAATTACGGCGGTGGCGTCTCTCCCGGCTTCTGCTTCTAGCCATCCAGAATGCTCGCATCGCGCACGCCATCGCCCCTGGCGTCACGGCCCACATGCCGTGTATAGACCCTGCCCAGAAGTCCGAGGACGCTTGCGGCCGAATTAGCATCGTGGCCGAGCAGGTGATGTACGAGGACGAGATAGACGGCATCTTGGAGTACCAACGCAAGCAGCGCCTGCAAGCGCGCGGCATTGTTACACAGATACAGGAGAGCTACAAGGGACGAGGTCGCTACCTTTCCGAGTTGTTGGACGCTCCATACGAGCCGTTGGCGGAGCCGATGCGAGAGGGTCGTTTGCTCACGTTTTCTGACGACGTCAGGTGATGTAACAAATTCCCAGCAAACGTGTGCCGCCAAGCAAAGGGGATCCTCCCCTTGCTTGGCCAGCGTTCTGCTACAATAGCGCTCAATGGGGAGCTGGGGCGTGGCCCGGCTGAGAGGGGAGGAACGTCCTCCCGACCCAACAACCTGATCTGGGTAATGCCAGCGTAGGGACCATACTTTGCGAGAAGGGTCCCGTTACACGCGGGACCTTTGTTCCGCAGAGAGGACACATCATGACAAACAACCTCACGCGTCGCTCGTTCCTAGCCGGTGGCAGCCTCGCGGCAGCAGGCCTTGCACTCGCGTCGTGCGGCCAGCAGGGGCAGGGGACCGACGATTCCTCCGCCAAAGACCTCACCAAGCTCACGTTCTGCCTGGACTGGGCTCCAAACACCAACCACACGGGCATCTACGTGGCCGAGGCCAAGGGTTTCTTTGCAGATGAGGGCCTTGCGGTAAAGATCGTGCAGCCGGCCGAGGACGGGGCCGAGGCCATGGTGGGCACGGGTCAGGTGCAGCT
>JAUMWL010000296.1 GCA_030529665.1 Coriobacteriales bacterium | reverse complement strand
CTCCGCAATGGTCCCACACGTTGCGTAATACACCGTCTCGCCTTTAAGAACCCATTCTTTTTTAGTAATGTTGTAGTCGCGGTACTTTCCTGCGCGCGGTAGCACCTAGTTGAAGAGTCGGCGATGGAGATCGCACAACTCCATGGGCGAGAGGGTGAATGCCCGCTCACCAAGAATTGTAGCTTTCAGGATACCAGCAATTTGTTCGCTGGAACGCTATTTTGGCCGTATGCAGAAACGGAGGTTACCATCCCAAAACCGGCGGGTCTGGCTTCAGGCGAACAAGATCCGGAACCGCGTAGCCGGCCAAGCCGTATGCGCAGAGTCGGGACTTCGCTCCGTCAGGACCCCAAGCCACGACGGCGGCCCCGCGCGGCCACGCGCCCCGCTCGCCCGCGCCTCCGCCCGTGCCCCACTTCGAACATTTTGTGTTCGCGTGCGCACTGTGGCATAATAGTGCAGTTTCCGTACCTAGAGGAGAGCAGCATGAAAGCACTTTTTAACGACGGCCACGTGGCCGAGATAGACGAGGCCGAGGAGCTTCACGTCATCCGTCACAGCGCCGCGCACATCCTTGCCCAGGCCATCAAGCGCCTGTACCCCGAGGCCGACTTCGCCTATGGCCCCGCCACCGAGAACGGCTTCTACTACGACGTGGACCTTCCCGAGGGCGTAAAGATCAGCGAGGACGACTTCCCCGCCATCGAGGAGCAGATGCGCAAGATCTGCAAGGAGAACCTCAAGTTCCAGACCTACGAGCTTCCCCGCGAGGAGGCCATCGCCCACATGCAGGATCGCGGCGAGAAGTACAAGGTGGAGCACATCGGCGACCTTGCCGAGGACGCCCGCATCACCTTCTACAAGCAGGGCGAGTACGTGGACATGTGCGTGGGCCCGCACCTCATGTACACCAAGGCGCTCAAGGCCTTCAAGCTCACGGGCGTCTCGGGCGCGTACTGGAAAAACGACGCAAACAACAAGATGCTCACCCGCATAAACGGCATCGCCTTTGGCTCCAAAGCCGAGCTCGTTGAGTACGAGCGCCTGCTTGAGGAGGCAAAGAAGCGCGACCATCGCCGCATTGGACAAGACATGGAGCTGTTCATGTTTGCCGACGAAGGCCCGGGCTTCCCGTTCTGGCTGCCCAACGGCACCAAGCTAAAGAACGCCCTCATCGACTACTGGCACGAGATGATGGCCAAGTACAACTACGACGAGGTGGAGACCCCGCAGATCCTCTCGCGCAAGCTTTGGGAGACCTCGGGCCATTGGGACCATTACAAAGAGAACATGTACACCACCATCATCGACGAGGAGGACTACGCCGTAAAGCCCATGAACTGCCCCGGTGCGTGCCTCATCTACAAGTCGCGCCCGCGTTCGTACCGCGACCTGCCGCTCAAGCTGGCCGAGGCGGGACTCGACCATCGCCACGAGCTGCGCGGCGCCTTGCACGGCCTCTTCCGCGTGCGTGCGTTCACGCAGGACGACGGTCACATCTACGTCACGCCCGAGCAGATCTCGGCCATCGTGCTCGAGACGGCGCAGCTGTTTGACGAGTACTACCAGCAGTTTGGCTTCGAGTACACCGTGGAGCTCTCCACGCGTCCCGACAACTCCATGGGTTCCGATGAGGACTGGGAGGCCGCCGAGAACGGCCTGCGCGAGGCGCTTGAAAAGATGGGCACCGACTACATCCTCAACGAGGGCGACGGCGCGTTCTATGGCCCAAAGATCGACTTCCACCTCAAGGACTGCCTGGGCCGCACGTGGCAATGCGGCACGATCCAGCTCGACTTCCAGCTGCCGCACAACTTCCAGCTTGAGTACACCGGCAGCGACGGCGAGAAGCACCAGCCCATCATGATTCACCGCGCGGGCTTTGGCAGCTTCGAGCGCTTCATCGGCATGCTCACCGAGCAGTACGCCGGCAAGTTCCCCACG
>JAUMWL010000147.1 GCA_030529665.1 Coriobacteriales bacterium | reverse complement strand
TACAAGGGCTCCGCCAAGGCGACCTTCTCCATCACGCTCGCCAAGGCGAGGCTCGCCACCGTGGGCAATACGGCCAAGTCGGGCTTCTCTGCCTCCTGGGCCAAGGTCGCCGGCGCCAAGTCCTACGAGCTGCAGTGGCGCAGGGCCGGCGGCAAGTGGAAGACCGTCTCCGCCAAGGGAACCTCCAAGCTCGTGGCAGGCCTGAAGCCTGGCGGCCTCTATCAGTTCCGCGTGTGCGCCGTTGCGGGCGAGACCAAGGGTGCCTGGTCCAAGGTGTCCCGCCGCTACCTCCGCTCGGTCAAGGGCGTCAATGCCACCGTGAGGAAGGCCGGCACCGTCACCGCGAGCTGGGCCGCCGACCCCGAGGCTGACCTCGGCTACGTCGTGAAGGTCCGCTACGAGAAGGGCGGGGCGGTGGTCGCCACGGCCAGCGTCGCCGCGGGCAAGACCAAGGCCACCGTCAAGGTCCCCAAGTCCGGCAGGAGGCTCTGGGTCGAGGTTCGCCCCGTGCGCGCCTCCGGCGGCAAGGCCTACTCCGGAATCCTCCACGGCTCCTGGGCCAAGTAGAATCAGTTGGCGGATTGGGGCGATGGCGGATTGCAAGATGGCGGATTAGGACCAGGCCCCAATCCGCCATTTTGGCGAAAAGGGGCCAGACCCAAATCCGCCACATTTGAACTTTTTTCAAATTTATACTTGCAAGAAGCGAGGGCATGGGGTAGAGTATTCAATCGTGCTCAGGAGCACAACATATTCCCCGGTGGCGCAGTGGTAGCGCAGTGGACTGTTAATCCATGTGTCGCTGGTTCGAATCCAGCCCGGGGAGCCAGAATTCTTCAAGGTCAGCTTAGCTGGCCTTTTTTCATATCTCAGACAAGTAGTTCTATAGAGCGGGACCCATATTGTCAGATTGCCGAATCACATCATGCCACGTTCACACGCATACCATATCCGTATGCTAGAATCGCTTGCGTTCGCTCACCCGCATACATCAACCAATCGCTGAGGTCACGTTGAAAAAAGGCAATCAAACCAACCAGGCGACCGAGATGTCCGCCTGGTACCCCGACCGTCAAAAGTCCGTGTACATCCTGCGTCAGCTCGTCCTGCGTGACTTCAAGCTCAAATACCGCCGCAGCATACTGGGCGTGCTCTGGAGCGTGCTCAACCCACTGCTCATGATGACGGTCATGGCCGCGGTCTTCTCTACCATGATGCGCTTCTCGTCGGACTCCATACCCAGCTATCCGCTCTACATCATCCTGGGCAACGTTGCGTTCTCGCTCATGAGCGACTCCACCAGCCAGGGCATGGGCTCCATCATAGGAGCCGCGTCACTGCTAAAGAAGGTGCGCATAAAGCGTTGGGTCTTTCCCTTGGAGAAGGTCCTCTTTTCCATGGTCAACTTTGCCCTCTCGCTCGTGGCGGTGCTCATAGTAATGCTTGCGGTGGGCGTCCTGCCCACGTGGACGGCGCTGCTCCTGCCGCTCTTTCTCGTGTACATTGGCATGTTCTGCGCCGGACTTGCTCTGCTTTTGTCATCGCTTGCGGTGTTCTTTCGCGACGTTATGCACCTGTGGGGCGTCGTTTTGACCGCATGGACGTACGCAACGCCGCTGTTTTATCCGGTGGAGATCCTGCCCAACTGGATGCTGGTGGTGGAGCGCTTTAACCCCATGTATCACTTTGTAAACTACATCCGCACCTTGTTGCTCTATCAGCAAGTCCCCTCGCTCGCACTCAACGGTGCCTGCGCCTTGTGTGGAGCCCTCATGCTGGCCCTTGGCCTCATCGTGTTCCGCAAGACCGAGCGACGCTTTATCTTGTTTATTTAGGAGGTGCGCCGTCCATGAGCGAGGCCACACAAGCGCATGCCTGGATGCCGGTAGCAACCATAGACAGCACTCCGTTTGAGGAGCTGGGGTACGTGACCCTCAACATAGAGTTGGAGGGCACCCCACCAAAGAACGTCCGCTACCTGTACACGTGGAGGAGCGCAAACGGACTTGAGCGCGGCCAGACCGACTACCAGCGTCTGGCGAGCTTTAACTTTTTGCCCCCTCACGACGGGCGCTTCTTCCTCAACGCCGACGTGTCGGATACGGAGGGCGTAATAAAGAGCGCGGGCGCCTGGGCAAACATTGGCGACGTGGTGGAGGACGAGTTCAAGCGTCCGCCCATCCCCGACGACTCCGTGCCTGTGGTCATAGACGTTAACGACGTGTCCATGGTGTTCAACAAGGCCTCCGAGCAGTACAACTCCCTCAAGGAGTACTTCATTGCGCTGGCGCGTCACGAGCTCAACTTTAAGGCCTTCCGCGCACTCAACCACGTGTCGTTTAGCGTACGTCGCGGTGAGGCATTTGGACTGGTGGGCACCAACGGATCGGGCAAGTCCACCATGCTAAAGATAATAGCCGGCGTGTTGGAAGCCAGCGAAGGCACCTGCACGGTAACCGGCTCCATCGCGCCCCTCATCGAGCTGGGCGCAGGCTTTGACATGGAGCTCACTGCGCGCGAGAACATCTACCTCAACGGCGCCTTGCTGGGCTATCGCAAGGAGTTCATAGACGAGCACATAACAGACATCATCGCATTCGCCGAGCTCGAGGACTTTATGGACATGCCGCTCAAGAACTACTCCTCGGGCATGGTGGCACGCATCGCCTTTGCCATCGCCACGGTTGCCGAGCCCGACATCCTCATTGTGGACGAGACGCTCTCCGTAGGTGACTTCCTCTTTCAGCAAAAGTGCCAACGCAGGATCCAGGAGCTCATAGGTTCGGGAAACGTAACCGTTTTGCTGGTGAGCCACAGCATAGAGATCGTTGAAGCCATGTGCGACCGCGTGTGCTGGATCGAGAAGGGCCAGCAGCGCATGACCGGGCCCACCGACGACGTGTGTGCCGCATATCGCAACCTGGGGCAGTAGCATGCAACGCGGCGTGGACGTCTCCATAATAGTGCCCTGCTACAACACCGAGCGCTTCTTGGGCCAGGCGCTCGCATCTGCCCAGCAAAACTCGCGCGCCAACGTGGAGATACTCGTACTCAACGACGGGTCTACCGACGGCTCGCCAAGCATCATGCGCGCGTTTGAGCAGCGCGACCAACGCATTCGCGTAATCGACAAGCCGAACCAGGGATATGGCGCCACCGTAAACCGTGGCATCGACGAGGCGCGAGGCACCTATGTGGCCATTCTTGAGCCCGACGACTGGGTGCTGCCGGGAATGTATGACGATCTCTTTGGCCTTGCGCGCGCCACGGCATGGCCCGACGTGGTCAAGTCGTCCTATTGGCGAATCCTCTGCCACGACGGATGCGACGCGCAGAAAGCTCACGGATACCTCTATGGCCGCATAAAGAACACCCATGTGCCCATAACGCTGGCGGATGAGCCGCAGCTCATCCAATACCACCCCTCCGTGTGGTCGGCTCTCTATCGGCGCAGCTACCTCAATGACCAGGGCATTCGCATGAGGGAGGTTCCGGGAGCGGGTTGGGTGGACAATCCGTTTTGCGTACATACCATGGCCGCCGCACGAAGCATCGTGTACACAAACGAGCCCTACTACTGCTACCGAGAAGACCTTGCGTCGGCGTCAAGCGCCCACACGGATGCGCAGATTATGATCGATCGCTGGAACGAGCGACAAGACGTGCTCGATCAGCTGGCCATTTGTGACGCGGGCATACTCAAGGCCAACTACGTGGTGGGGCTGCGCTTTATGGCACAGATATTGCGTGGCGAGCTGGACCATAAGACCCATGACGCCCTCGTTGGCATGGCCCGCCGTATGGACCAGGACATCGTGCGTACGATTGACTGCATTCCCACGCACGTGGTGGCTCGCTGCATGGAGTTTGCCGGCTCCAACGAACGACCGCCGTCGGCTCTGGCGTATAAGGCACACTTAGCGCGCGAGGCAAGCTGGGCGCTTCGTAGCAATGGCCCGAAATTCTTGTTTCACAACCTCAAACTAGCTCTGAGCAAAGGAGCGCATGCATGATAGACGTTACGCTCTGCAACCTTGTGTTTGACCACGAGGGCTTCTTCACCGATCATCCCCAGATTGCCCTTAGGCAGATCGGGGGCAGCTCGCAGGTGCTCCAAGACGGCTCGCTCTCAATATCGGGCGACGTCGACTTTACCACGTACCTCAACGCGCTCTCCATCCACAAGTGGCACACCTACGCAAGCATTGGCTCGACGTTTCTGCGCCTCGTGACCAAAGGCGATGCCTGCGACGTGTACGCAACCAGCCTTACGCCAACGTCTACGCAGGTGGAGCGATCGAAAAAACCGCTCACACAGATCCCCGCAAGTGACGTGTGGCAATGCGTGGACGTAGTGGTGCCTGCGCCGCAAGACGCGCACATTGTGTCGTTTGCGCTGCGTACAGAGGGGACCACCTTGGTGCAGGGCGGCACGTGGCGCTCGCACGTAAACGATGGCGCCGTCCGAGACGTGAGGCTCGCCATCGCAACCACCACGTTTCGCAAGGAGACGTACATCACCAGAAACATCGAGTCCATTCGCAACGACCTCTTCCAGACAGGTATCGTCTCCTCGGACTATCATCTGTTCGTAATCGACAACGGCCGCACGCTGGACGCCGACGCGCTCAGCGATCAAAACGTAACCGTGATTCCCAACCCAAACGTGGGCGGGTCCGGCGGCTTTGCGCGAGGCATGATGGCCGCGCTCGACATGGACGCCACGCACGTCCTGCTTATGGACGACGACGTGCGCGTGTTTCCCGAGAGCTTTAGGCGCACCCATGCGCTGCTGAGCCTTGTCAACGACCAGTATGCCAATGCGTTCGTGGAAGGAGCCATGCTCAACATGGAGGATCCCAACCTCCTGTTTGAGGACGTGGCCACCGTGCGTCGCAACGGAATGTATGGCAGGGTAAAGCAGGGACACCTCATTGACACCGTGGCGGGCATGGCCCAATCGGAGGCCGAAAACGTGGAGGTTCCACACGCCTATGGCGCCTGGTGGTACTGCTGCATTCCCGTTAACGTGGTTCGGGAGAAGGGACTGCCCCTGCCGCTCTTTGTACGCTGCGACGACGTGGAGTACGGCATCCGCTGCAACCCCACCATCATGACCATGGGCGGCATCTGCGTGTGGCATGAGCGTTTCGAGGGCAGGTTTAAGGCCAGCGTGGACTCCTACCAGCTAACGAGGAACTTCCTCATAATGGCTGCGTGCGACGAGATTGACCCTTCGGTGGTGCGGGCATTCATGCTTCGCTTCTCTCGCACGTTCCACATCTACCTTCGCTCCATGAACTACGACACCTGCGAGCTCATGCTCAACGGCTTGGCCGACTACCTCAAGGGACCCACCTTCCTCAAGGACGCCGACGGCGAGCAGATCATGCGCAACAACGCCAAGCTCAACGAGCAGCTGGTGGACGTGAGCGAGCTCGACCCAGTCGTGTTGGGTGCCGCTCCGCCAAACATGAGGTATCTGGGACAAGAGAGCGACCGTGGAACCGTGCTCAAGGTCTTGGAGATGCTGCCGCACGACAGGCACGTGCTGCCCGGCTTCCTGCTTAGCAACAAGCCCGCCCCCATGTACTACAGCAGGGGCGCATACCCCGCGCGAAACACCATGCGCAAAAAGACGCTGGTAGCATACGACCAAACGGGTACGATGGCGCATGTGCGCACCATGGACCGCAAGCGCTGGAATCGCCTCCGTGAGCGCTATGCGGTGCTTACCCGCGAGTTTCGCAAGCAGGGCCGCGCGGTCGCAGCCGAGTGGAGCGCGGCCATGCCCATGCTCACGTCCCGAGAGTTTTGGGAGCAATACCTCGCGCAACGTTCGTGAGGCAGGCGATGGGGATACTCCCCTTTGCTTGGTATCAAGCAAAGGGGAGTATCCCCATCGCTTGGCTATGCGTAGCCCCAGGTGAGGAGCTTCCACTCGCCGCCATCGGTGCGGCCAAGCGTCCAGGTGTAGCCCTCGTAGTCGGTGTTTGGCTCCCATGCCGTGTCCTCGGCTTCCTCCTCGCTAGGCGTATGGAAGTCGCTGGTGAGCACCATGGCCTGGTCGAATTCGGGCTGGCTGTCCTCGCGCAGGCTGTTGGCGTACTCTAGGTTTTCCGCGCAGGTATTGTCATCGGTATAGGCGATTCTTTTCATGGTGCAGCCGGTCCATTCGTCAAACGTGGACATCACCACGTCGATCGCGGCATCGATGTCGTCTGTGGTGTAGACCTCGGAGGTTGCGTAGTCAACCGCGTAGCTGGTGTCGGCGGCGTCTGCCTCCTCCTCAGCCTTCGCCTTGGCGTTGGCGGCCTTGGCCTCATCTGCCACTCCCAAGTACTCCTCGAGCGTAATGCCCTCATCCATAATCTGGTGCGCGACCTTGGAGTCGCCTACGTAGCGAATGTGCCATGGTTCGTAGGCATAGCCCGTAATGTCGTCCTTGCCGTCCAGATAGCGAAGGATGAAGCCGTGGTCGGCAAGCTTTGCGTGGACCTTCTCCCACACCTCGGGATGCTCCATCATCTGGTCGTTCTCGGCAACGTACTCGCCATCGATCACCAGGAACAGGTCGAGCGCAAGGCCGGTGTGGTGCTCGGAGAAGCCGGGAACCGCCACGTACTTCTTTGCGTAGTCGGCGCCTTTCTCCCTGGTGAACTCGTCCATTACCTCCTGCTGGTGCGCCACGCTGCGATAGCAGGAGTCCAGCTCAACGTAAACGCCCTCTTGGGCGAGGTCTTCCTTGAGGCCTTGGTACGCATCGTATGCCTTGCGCTCAACTTCCACGGGGTCTTCGTAGAGCAGGCTCTTCTCCTCTACGAGGTCGAGGGCGGCCTCCCAGCTATCGGGAAGCTTGTTTTGCTTGTTTACCAAAACCATGTAGTCGACCGGACGGGTGCCATCATTGCAGCAGGTGATCATCATGCGGTCGTCGTTGGTCCAGCCTTTCATGATGGATCCACCCTGGAGCGCGGTGTAGACGTATCGGCTCACAGCGTCCCAGGCCTCGCCACAGAACCTTCCGTCCATGAGGTGATAAAAGTCGTCCTGCATCGGCGTCCTCTTTAAAACGAACACATCGCCCGGTTTGAAGAACGGGCACGGGCCGGACTTTGGGTCGGCCAAATACTCCACCTGATAGTCCTCGAAGCACTTCGTCTCCAGAACGGTGATTTTGCATTCGTGCTGCATGGCGAATCTCCTTTCTCAACTCTTTGCATCACATTGTACGGTACTGTGCGGGATTGCAAACGATGGGGATACCGGACAGAGGTGGGTATCCCCATCGCTTGGCGAGAGACCTTTTGCCACCTTAGTCTTGCATACGATTAG
>JAUMWL010000146.1:2024-7342 GCA_030529665.1 Coriobacteriales bacterium | reverse complement strand
CGCAACTTTCCCATCGTGCCCGACATCCTCAAGTATGGCAGCGTGGACCTCTACATCACCGTCAACGGAGGCCAGATCCTGGACCCGCTGGGCAATCACCTGCTCTCCAAGGCCATCCCCAAGCAAAAGGCCCTCGACCTTGCGGAATGGCTCCACGAAGAAGGCGCCGGCCTCAACTGCCTTACCTCCATCTGCGCCTACTTCGAGAACCGCCTCGTCTCGTACATGACGCAGGCCGTGCATCGCGTGGAGCACAGCGATAGGCTGACTGACGAAGCCCTGAGCCTCGAGATCACCAGCCAGAAGAACAAGCTCATCGTCGATGACATCACCCCTGCCCTCGGGTTCGTGGACGACCAGACCAACTTCGTGGAGAAGATGGGCGCCTGCTTCGACACCGAGCAGGACCTCGGGCGCTGCGTGGCCCAGCTCGAGGCCCGGGGCGACCTGCAGATCGCCGTCGTCACGCCCACGGAGATCGAGATCACGCTCCTGGGCGTCGAGAAGGGCTCGGGCATCGAGTGGGTGATGAACCAGCTCGGGCTGGACAAGAGCCAGCTGGTGGCCTTCGGCGACTCGGGCAACGACCTGCCCATGCGTCCCTACGTAGGGACCTTCGTGGCCGTCGACAACGCCTCGGACGAGGTGAAGGCTGTGGCCGACGTCGTCGTTGACGGCATCGGCGAGGACGGCGTGGCAAAGTGGCTGGAGGCGGCCCTGCGCGGCGAGGCCTACCACGTCTAGCGTGATCCACAACAAGTAGCCGACGCAACGCTTGGTCGGCTGCGTCGGCACCATAGGCTACAACTACATGGCCTACGCCGAGTTCATGAGGACGGATAGGGAGGGCGACGCCTTTGCGGCGTCGCCCTCCCACTTTAGCTAGATACTAAGCCGTCAGTCTCTGTCAGCTACGCAATGACCCATTCAATATAGCCAGTCCACACGTCAACCAAGCCGCCAAAAGAAAGGATTCCCCGCCATCGAGCACACAGCTTGCTTAGCGCTCAAATCGTCGAAACATCACTCCCCTCATCATTGCCTCTCACCCTGTATACTTCGATGCATAGGCACCATTCGTCACGATGCAAGGAGAATCGTATGAGGGTTGTCCTGGTTGAACGTCATGATGTTGTCGAAGATGTTCATGTTGTAGATGGGAAGACCGTTGGTCTTGCGATCGACCTTTGCCCACGGAGGAAACTTACGAACGATCTTGCTGGTGTTGTAGCCAGTTACTTTACTCATGCCCACCCCTTTTTCAATATGTGAAATCACAAATAACTGCTAATGAGGTCTCTATGATTCTAATCGGCCTACTCGATTCCTCACATATGGCAAGTGGCTTCCACCGGTTTTGCAGTTTTGTTCTTATCGTCAAACACCCCTGGCCAGCGAACGTTTAGTCGTGGGCCTGGCGCGGACCACGTGGCCCCGGCAGCCTCTTTGTTACCTGCCTAAACAGCAAGGCCAGTGCCGTTCCGCACGCCAGGACCACAAGGATGTAGGCCGCTGGGCTGCCGATGGTCACAATGCCTACGTCCTTGTCATAGAACGGCCGATAGAAAAGGTTTACAAAGAAGCCGTGCATGAGGTAGAGCTCGAGCGTCAGGCCACCGTAGAAGCTCAGCAGCCGGCTGGACGCCTTCCTGCGAAGGGAGAGCAAAAGAAGGCCCCACGTAAAGCCAATGGCACACAGGATCTCGAAGACAAACGCGACGGGAGACAGCGAGAAGCCCACCCCAAACACGAGGGCCAGCAGGAAGCATCCCACAAAGAGCGCGACGGAGCAGGCCACCTGCCTGCGGTAGCCCCCTCTCATCCAAGCCCAGGCCTCCCGCTCCCTGCTGCCAAACAGGTATCCCAGCGGAAAGAGGATCGCTGTGTTGTACCACCACTTGCCAAGGAAGACCATATAGCGATCGACGCCACTAAAGGCCATCCTTACCACGATGCCTACCATAACGTAGACCACCACTCCCACAAACAGCCGCCTTACGACCAGGCCGTCGTCCGGGCAGTCCCTCTTGGCAGCGTAAAAGACCAGGTACATGATGGGAAGCGCCACCACGAACCACGAGTTGGGGTTGGCGAGCTCGATCCCGCACAAAAGGCAGGCCACACGCGGGGGGCCAAAGGTCTCCCCCATGGCAAGCCGTCCTACAAGGTAGGCCGTGTTGCAGGCGTAGTAGACAAGAATCAAGGGCAAGGCCCGATGCCGCAAAAAGCCATGCAGGTAGTCCCGTTTTCTCTGGCAGCTCTGGTAGAGCCCGTACCCCGAGCAAAAGAAGAAGTAGCCCACAAACGCAAACCCTATGAGCGCCATGACTTCCAGGCCGCTGGGGCCAACGGCCGATCCCCATCTGTCGTGGAAGACCTGCTGCGCGCAGTGGTGGAAGACGATGCACAGGGCAAGGAATCCCTGCAGCGCCTTAGCCTGCCCGAGGGACAGGGGGTTGTCGTTCCACTCGCCTCGTGGCAGCCCCTTTGTCCCAAAGACGAGGGTGCCCACCAGGGTGGCTTGTAACGCTATGACAAGAAGGACTTCCACCGTGCCGTTCCTTTCGGGATGCATACCAAGGTGACTCATCGGGAGGGAGTCACCATCAAAATGTACCATCTTTTGGCCACATTGGTCCCAAAAAAGCAATGGCGGACAGCTTTTACCATCCGCCATTGCGATCATTCAAGCCCACAGTAGGGTCCACTGCTTTTGCGAGATGCACTCGCCTTAGTACGCCTGGCTACGCCAACTTGGCCGCTGCTGCCTTGAGGGCCTCCTCAGCCTCGTCATCGGGCTCGAGGTTCGCGATGACCGTCTCCACAACGTTTATGCCGGCATCGCGCGCGTCGTCCGCCCACGTCTCCATCCAATCGCCGGTTCCCCAGTCGTAGGAGCCAAAGAGCACGACGGGTTTGTCTGCAAGCGCGTCCTTGCAGTCGTTCCACAGTTGCTCGAAGTCGGGATCGAGTTCCTCGTCGCCCATGGCAGGACAGCCGAACGCAAGGGCGTCATAGTTGGCAACCTGCGCCGCCGAGAATCCGTCCCACTCAATAATCTCGCCACCGCAGGCGTCGGCCAACATGTTGGCCATGGTTTCGGTATTGCCCGTTTGCGTCCAGTACACGATTGCTACGCTCATATTTGTTCCTTTCCAATAAACGGCTTGTTGGTTCTAGCGCAGGTTGTAGAAGGCCTCAATGCCACCGTAGACGGCATCCTTGCCCAAGCGGTCCTCAATGCGCAGCAGTTGATTGTACTTCGCAACACGGTCGGTGCGGCAAGGCGCGCCTGTCTTGATCTGACCGGTGTTAAGGCCAACAGCAATGTCGGCAATGGTGGAGTCCTCGGTCTCGCCCGACCTGTGGCTCACAACGGCGGTGTAGCCAGCGCGCTTAGCCATTTCGATAGCGTCGAGGGTCTCGGTGAGCGAGCCGATCTGGTTCACCTTAATGAGGATGGCGTTGGCGCTACGCTCCTCGATGCCACGCGAGAGCCGTTTGGTGTTGGTAACAAAGAAGTCGTCACCCACAAGCTGGATCTTCTTGCCAAGGCGGTCAGTGAGCTCCTTCCAACCAGCCCAGTCGTCTTGATCGAGCGCGTCCTCAATGGAGATGATGGGGAACTCATCAGTGAGGGCGTCCCAGTAGTCGATGAGCTCGGAGGCGGAGAGGGTAAGGCCTTCGCCCTTGAGCTCGTAGAGTCCAGTCTCCTTGTTGTAAAGCTCGGATACGGCCGGGTCCATGGCAAACCGGAAGTCGCGACCCAGTTCGAAGCCGGCGTCCACAACGGCCTGGCTCATGTACTTGAGGGGATCCTTGTTCGTCTTGAGGTCGGGGGCAAAACCGCCCTCGTCGCCAACGCCCGTGGAAAGCCCTGCCTTTGCAAGCTCGGACTTGAGCGTAGCGTAGACCTCGCAGCACCAACGCAGCGCCTCAGAGAAGGACGGGGCGCCGACGGGCATTATCATGAACTCCTGGAAATCCACGGTGTTGGTGGCGTGGACGCCACCGTTCATGATGTTCATCATGGGGACGGGCAGCGTGTGGCCGCCGGCCCCGCCGATGTAGCTGTACAGAGGGAGGTTGGCCGAGGCCGCAGCGGCACGGGCGGTTGCGAGGGAAGCTCCCAATATGGCGTTTGCCCCAAAGTTGCCCTTGTTGGGCGTGCCATCGGCGGCAATCATGGTTTCGTCCACGAGACGCTGATCACGGGCGTCGAGGCCGACGATTGCCTCCCTTATCTCCTTGTTCACGTGACCCACAGCCGTAAGAGTGCCCTTGCCGCCATAGCGTGCCTCGTCGCCGTCACGGAGCTCTACAGCCTCAAAGTCGCCGGTTGACGCACCGGACGGGACGAGCGCAGAAGCGAATGTTCCGTCCTCAAGGGTTATCTCGACCTCGACCGTGGGGTTTCCGCGCGAGTCCAAAACCTCGCGTCCATACACGTTGCTAATCTTCGCCATGCTGGCTCCTTTCTTTTGAACAAGAGTTAGCCTTGCCTAACTCGAATCTCTTCAAATGTTACCTATAGCTAACTACTTTGTAGCCACGAATCCGCCGAACGGGCTATCTTTACGAAATCTGGCATTCGGAAAATTTATAAGTTAGCAATGGCTAACTTATGCTATAGTACTGCTTGCCAGGACAGAGGCGGAATGACTCCCCTCACGACGGCATGCCCCATCCAGAGGACCCTCTCCCCTCCAGATATGGGCACAATCACACAGCGTCTGGCCTTCCCACCCAGACAAGGCACCCCGAACCTATTCGGGGTGCCCTTTTCTTTGACACCCGCGCCTAGAGGTGCTGCCGTCACACGCGAGCGAGACCTCTACCAAGAACCCCCTCCTTCGCGCGAACGTCCCAAACAGTTGAAGTGCTGTACGTGCTGGAAAACGAGTTCAAGCGTGCCGCGCGGCGCGAGCTGGGCTCGGTGGACGAGCGTGTTGCGGCAGCAGCAAAGCAGGCAGCCCTTGGATGCATGCAAAACATGAGCGAAATCGCAACAGCGGTTGGGGCGGACGCCTCGGACGCGTGGCTTGCCAACAAGTACCTGAGCATGCTCCTAGACTTTGAGGACACCTCGTTCTCGCCGCATGTCGGCGAGCCCAGGTCGACTATCTTGTTACAAACAACCGCGCCTTTATTGCCCACGCCGATGTCGTTGCAAAGACAAGCCGACATGCTTACATTGATGAGTCTGGACGTGTGACGGACCGTTCGGTGAGGAGGCAATGGGGACATACCTCGAAGAGGTGTGTCCCCATTGCTCCGATTTGACCATTGTTTTGGGGGCAGGCAACGGCAATCTGTCC
>JAUMWL010000146.1:0-1924 GCA_030529665.1 Coriobacteriales bacterium | reverse complement strand
CTCACGACTTCCACGGGCGGACGTCTTTGGTCCAGCCACGCTGCTTCCAGTGCTCAACATCTCGCGGATTAAACCCTTTGCGCTGCATAACGTGCATGGCAAAAAAGACAGCTCGCGTCTTTAGGCGGGGCGTAACGTTGCCGTTATTGTGCACGATCTTCTTTGCAAGGGCAGACGTCCTTTTGTCTATGGAGGCCTTCTTTTTCGCGTCTACGCCCGCCCAGTTAACTGCGGCAACGCCGACGCCATACCTATACACCCGCGCCGCGCCCCAAAAGAACAGGCTGTCGGCCATGTCCCTAAGCGTGGAGCGCATGCCCGCCCCCGCAGCCGTGCACACGCATACGGCCTGCTTTCTGAACATTGACCCTTCGGGGCTGTGCACCATCCACCTGTATCCGTAGTGGTCAAGAAATGCCTTCATGGGTCCAGACGCATGGTATACGTACACCGGACTCGCGAGGATAATTACGTCGGCCGCATCCATTGACTGGGTAATCGGCGCGAGCTTGCCATAGTGTGGGCACTCTCTTTCCGAGCTGTTAAAGCAGGTGTTGCAACCCACACAGAACTCGCCAAAGTCCCTAGGCAAAAAGAACTCCGTTAGCTCTCCTTCCAGCTTCTTGGCCAGCCCATGTGCAATGTGATAGGTCGAACCCTTGTGGTTTTGTCCGTATATAACAACGACTCGCATGGTAAGCCCCCTCTCTCTGCAATAGTTTAACCCGTACGCGGCCAAAACACCCCTGGGGTGTTTTGGCCAAGAGGTGTGATACCCTCAGGGAACAACACCTTGGCTAGCAGGGCTCGATCAATCGTTGGAGGCACGCTTATGGAGAAGGCAATCTCAAGAAGAGGCTTTGTGGGGCTTGCTGGTGCGAGCCTGGCAACGATGCTCTTGTCGGCATGCGCGAACGGCAAAACGGATGAGGCCAACGTGCCCGGCGCAAGCGCGGCGGCTGGCTTCGACTACATGGTGCTTGTCAACTCCAAGCACAAGGTACCAAAGGACTGGGAGGAGCATCTGGACCTCGTTGAGGAGAAGAGCCTGCTCTACGACGACCCGGTAAGGGTGGAGCGCAAGGCATACGAAGCCTGGCAGGGTCTAAAGGCGGAGCTTGCTGCCGAGGATGTGTATGTGGAGCTCGACTCGTGCTACCGCAGCATGGCCGACCAGCAAGCCGTCATAGACGAGTTTACCCAGGAGTACGGCGCAGAGTACGCCAGGCAAATCGTCGCCGAGCCCGGAACCTCCGAGCACCAAACGGGTCTTGCGCTCGACCTGTTCCTCGTGATCGACGGCGTGCTGGTGGCAAAGAACGAGGAGATGATGGAGCATCCCGAGGTTTGGGAGAAGGTCCATGCAAAGCTCGCCGACCACGGCTTTATCCTGCGCTATCCGCCTCGCAAGGCAATCTTTACGGAGTGCACCTACGAGCCGTGGCACATGCGCTACATCGACGATCCCACAATCGCCCACCAAATAATGGATAGCAACACGACCTTTGAGCAGTACCTGGGAATGGAGTTGGACTGCATAAAAGATTGCACAGTTGACTACGGTACTCCCAGCTTGTATTCGGATTACGCCATCGACTCTACGGTGGACGTGATCCTGCGCGAGTTCGAGACTTGGGACGGATGCCACATGACGCGCTTTGCCTACGCCGGCGACGACGCCTGCGGGGAGGACGAGCTCGCCTACGTAAACGAACTGCGCGCGTCAAACGAGCCAGAGCTCGAGGAGTTTGGCCAAGCCATCGTGATGGTCACCGACTTCCGCTCCCCCTCTGCCAAAAAGGCGCAAGGCTCCGCATGGGAGCCCGACACCGATTACAAAGACTACACATGGCATCTGGGACGCAAGGACGACGATGACCAATGGCACATTATGAGCTATGGCTACGCGTAAAACCTAAGCCAC
>JAUMWL010000295.1 GCA_030529665.1 Coriobacteriales bacterium | reverse complement strand
CAGCGCTTCTTGGATACCAACGATTTGGTTGCGCTCAGACGTGCGCACAAGGGCGATTTGCGGTTCTCGCGGCTCGAGAGCTCCTTCGACTGGTTTGGGCGGCTGGCATCGCGCTGCCCACGATGCGCCTGGGCGAGCCGCGCTTTCCCCTATCCCTCTATGAGAACCGCGCGTCCTTCAAGCTCTACCTAAACGACGTGGGCCTTCTTATGTCGCGCTTGTCGGGAGATGCCACGAGGGAGGTACTTGCCGGCCGTTCCGGCGTTAGCTTTGGAAGCCCGTACGAGAACTACGTGGCGCAGGAGCTTCTTTCGCGCGGACACAAGCTCTTCTACTATGCCAACACCAAGCGGGGAGAGGTGGACTTCGTTGTTGAGAACCAGTCAACGGGCGCCGTCTCTCTTGTGGAGGTGAAGTCGAGCAAGACGTACAAGCGTCATGTTGCGCTGGACAACCTCATGGCTGTGGGTGACTACGAGATCGCCGAGGCAATCGTGCTTTGCAACGCAAACGTTGAGGTTGCGGGTGGGCGCGCGTATTTGCTCATCTACGCAGCGGGTTTGCTTTGACGTTGGGGCTTTTTTGGCTTGGCGGTTTGGGGCCAGGCCCCTTTTCGCCAGATTTAGAAATACTAGAAAGCGCAGGCTTCATAGTCTATTATATCCACAATAGACAGGTCAGACTAAGGAGTCCCACCCCATGCTTAAGAATCCGTTCACTCCCGTGTTTGGAGGAAAGCCCACGGTGTTTTTTGGGCGTACGCTCATACTAAGCCGCTTTGACCAGGCCTTTGTGGACCAGGGAAGCGAGTACCGAGCACTGTTTGTTACCGGAACGCGCGGAAGTGGGAAAACGGCCCTGCTAGAGCAGCTGTCAAATCGCGCGCAAAGGAAGGGGTGGCGCGTCATTGACCTTGGGCCAGAGAACACCGTGAGCGCTCTTGTCCGCAGGATAGCCGGGCACGATGAGATAACGAAAACCGTTGACCCCCAAGTGAGCATCAACGTATTTGGCACTGGCGGCAGCGTAGGCGGCGTCTCCACCTCACGCACCACTCATGCAGACAGAAGCGACCTCGACCTGCTGCTTATTGATGCCTGCGCACACGAGGCCAAAGGCATAATGGTGACGATTGACGAGATTCAAAAGGTGTCCGAAGAGGACGTCTCGGCAATCAGCAATGCGTTTCAAATGGCGTCGCGAAAGGGGTGCGAGGCGATTCTTGTTGTTGCGGGACTGCCCTACTCGCATGAGGCGGTAATCGCCTACAGGGGATGCACGTTCATGAGGCGCTGCGTTCACCAACGGCTCGGGCTGCTGGATCGGTTGGAGGTGTCCCAAGCGTTAAGCGACGTTCCTCGAAGCATGGGAGTCGTGCTGCAAGACAGCCTGTTGCACGCGCTCATAGACGCGAGTTACGGGCACCCGTACATGGTACAGCTGCTTGGGTATCACCTCATCAATCGGGTTAACGAGGCGGGCGGCGCCAATCCGTACCATGCGACCCAGAAAGATGTGAACACGGCCATAGAACGAGCGGTGGAGGCATACAAAAGACGCGCCCTCGATCCCATGGTTGCCGAACTCGCCCCCGCAGAGCGCGCATACCTCACGGCCGCAGCAAAGGTTCTTAACAACGAGCGAACTGCGAGCGTGTCCGACATATGCCGACTCATGGGGAAGGACTCCAAGCAAACAAGCCCGTCGCGCGACCGTCTTCTAAAGACCGGGCTCATGCTCGCCCCGGCTCGCGGCAAGCTCATGTTTACCGTACCCTACCTTGCCGATTTCCTGCTTACCCCATCCGATGAGCAGTGCGAGGTGGAGCGCCTGCGCATGTGGGGCGTTTAGCTCGCGCCTGCGCATGGGTTGGCGGATTGGGGTTGGCGGATTGGGGCCAGGCCCCTTTTCGCCAAGCAAAGGGGGGTATCCCCAATGCTTGCGATTATCG
>JAUMWL010000294.1 GCA_030529665.1 Coriobacteriales bacterium | reverse complement strand
TGTATGTTGCGGCGACGCATCCGGTTACGATTGTTGGCACGCTAAATAACAACAATCCCATAGGAGTGGCCACGAATGGTTCTTGTGTGTTTACGAACGGTCTTGTTGGCAACGGCAGCCTTGGAAACTTTGCAAGCGAGATGCCAGAGGATTTTGAACTGTCGCTCACCAGCGAGGGCGAGGCGCAGTTTTTGCTCAAGGATGGATCAGTCGTAATACCGGCAGTGGGCAGCGACGTGCTTGACCTGCGAAACAAGGCAGTGGGATATTCCGTGCCTGTGTATGACGCGGCAGGAAAAAACATGGACTATGGTATCGAATGGGATGGAACGCTCACGGTGTTGCCACCTGCGGACAAGGCGGTTAGGGTGCATGGCACCGTAAGCACGGAAGCCAGAATAGACTTTCTGGGTGTATATGCGGACTATGGCTCATCGGGAGTCCGTCGGCTTGCAAAGGTGGACGGTGTGAACCAGACCGTAGACCAAACGGTTGTGGATGATCCCATGCTGCTGCGGTTCTATTCTGATTCTAATACACAAAACTCGGGCTTAGACCTCGTGGTGGAGGTTGTCGATCTGCCAGATGACCATACACAACTCGTTAAGCACTCCATTGTGTGTGCGGAGGCATCCAACGGTGCTGTGACAGCCAATAGGCAATCCTCCTACAAAGACAAGATCGTGACCCTTACCTTGGATCCAGACGAGGGACATGCGCCAAAGAGCCTTAGCGTGCAGACCAATGCTGGCACAGATGTCGCAGTTCGCGAACAGGTCGACCCAAACAGGCTTACCTATACGTTTGTGATGCCCGACGACAACGTGACCGTATACGCGGAGTTTGGCAAGGCCGCACGCGTTACGTTTGTCAATACCAATGGCACAACGATCTCTTCTACGTTGGTATTGTGCGGCACCGCTGTCACTGCCCCACAGGTGCAGACCAAGCAGGGAGTTGTGCATGTGGGTTGGCAAAAGGATGGCCAGCTGTTTGACCTTTCCACACCAATAGAAGAGGACGCGACTCTTATTGCTGTGTGTGTGGAAGGCGGCGGCTTTGTGGAGAACTTCGATAGGTCGAGTCGCTTTCCCAAGGGTTGGACTCGCACAGTAATTGCCACATCACCATACGACGAAGACTTTTACATTGATATAGATGAGCATGCACATACGCGTCCAAGTTGTGTGCAACTCAGTGTGTTCGGTGGCGAGGAAGCGACCGTTATAACACCGGCCCAGGACCTAAGTGACGCACGTGAGGGAGCGGCCCTGAGCTTTTGGTACAGGACGCTGTCGTTGCAAGACGATGGCAAGGAGTTTGGCGCGTACTACCGCGTGGGAGAGGATGGTGCGTGGAACCCGCTCTTTAATGCCACCCTGCCATGCTATGACACAGACGGAGACCAAGGCAAGGATCAATGGTCCAGTTGGCAGCAGGTGTCGCTCATGCTTCCTCAGGAGGCGCTCGTTCAAAACGTGCAGATAGGATTTAAGTTCCGTTCGCCCACCGATGGGAGCTGGCTAGGCGATGTTCGCTTGGATGACGTTTCGATCCTAAAGCTTGGGCATCATTGGGGCTATGCCGTCAAGAACGGTGAGACCAACGTGCTCGTTGCCACCTGCGCAAACGGCGTCGAGGCGTGCGCGGTGGAGGGTGCCACGTCTGCCCTGACGCTTGAGGCCAAGGACGTGGTGTACACGGGCTCTGCCGCTAAGGCTACCGTTACCAAGGATGCTACGTGGATGTCCGCAAATGGCATCGACGCCACGGTGGGTTCCATTACCTACTTCCAAGGAAGCAAGCAGCTCAAAGGCGCTCCTACCCAGGTTGGCAACTACATCGCCAAGGTTACGGTGAGTGCCAACGGTGAAGACTTTACACTTTGCAAGGACTTCTCCATAACCCCCAAGACCGTAGGCCTCAAATGGTCGGGCACCAAGTTTACCTA
>JAUMWL010000145.1 GCA_030529665.1 Coriobacteriales bacterium | reverse complement strand
AGGCCGCCGCCGGTGCCGCCCATGGTGTAGGCGGGACGCAGCACGCAGGGATAGCCCAAGTCTTTGGCGATGTCCACGGCCTCCTCCACGGAGTAGGCCACCTTGGAGCGGGCCATCTCTATGCCCAGGTCGTCCATGAGCTCCTTAAAGGCCTCGCGGTCCTCGCCGCGCTCGATGGCGTCTACCTGCACGCCAATGACCTTTACGCCGTACTTGTCCAGGACGCCCGTCTTGGAGAGCTCGCTGGAGAGGTTGAGCGCGCTCTGGCCACCCAGGTTGGGAAGAATTGCATCGGGGCGCTCCTTGGCTATGATAGCCTCCAGGCGCTCGGGATTGAGCGGCTCTATGTAGGTGCGGTCGGCTGTGCCGGGGTCGGTCATAATTGTGGCGGGATTGGAGTTTACGAGCACGATCTCGTAGCCAAGGCTGCGCAGTGCCTTGCATGCCTGCGTGCCGGAGTAGTCAAACTCGCAGGCCTGGCCAATGATGATGGGACCGGAGCCAATGATCATTACCTTGTGGACGTCTGTACGCTTTGCCATAGGGTGTTGCCCCCTTCTGCCGTTGTCGACGTAAATCCTTACTAGTTTAGCGACGTATGAGCCGTGTAACCCAACCGACAAAAGAAACTCGCAGAACGTTAACGTAAAATCCCTAGTTACCATACCTCCCACCCAAACCAAGCAAAGCGGAGTATCCCCATTGCTTGGTTTGCTATGATGGGACGGACCCAAAGGAGGCACGCATGTCCATAAAGTTCGAGACGGCACGGTTTGAGGCGGCATACGGAACGGCTGAGCAGCTACCGCCGTCCACCATGCCAGAAGTCGCGTTTGCGGGACGGTCCAACGTGGGAAAGTCGTCGCTCATAAACAAGCTCGTACGACGCAAGGCACTTGCCCGCACCTCGAGCCAGCCCGGCAAGACGGCAAACATCAACTTTTATGAGGCGGACGGCATTAGGCTGGTGGATCTGCCCGGCTACGGATACGCCAAGGTGTCGGGCAAGGAGCGCCAGAGGTGGGCGGACCTCATTGCGGGCTACTTCGATCAGGAGCGCAGCTTCAACCTGGTGGTCGCGCTCGTGGACATACGTCACGACGCGCAAAAGCTCGACGTGCAGATGCTCGAGTTTTTGCGCGACGCCGAGCTGCCCTTTGTGGTGGCCCTCACCAAGGCAGACAAGCTCAGCCGAGCAAAGGCCGACCAGCAGGCCGCGCGTCTTGCCAAGCAGTTTGGCATCCCCCGCGTTCAGATGATAATAACCTCGGCCGAGAAGGGCACGGGCATAGACGAGCTGCGGCACCGCATCGAGGATGCGTGCTAGTCCAGCGCCTCTTGTGGTAGCTCTACCTGCCGATACGCAACGCCGCAACGGTCCAGAACCGACTTGGCTATTGCGTTGCCCACGGTGTCGGCGTACTTGTCGTCCAGATACACCACCTCACGTATGCCCGCCTGCACCAAGGTCTTGGCACATTCCTGGCAGGGAAACAGCGTGACGTACACCGTTGCACCCGAGAGCTCGCGCAACGAACCCCGGTAGTTCAAGATCGCGTTGGCCTCGGCATGGATCACGTAGTTGTGCTTGTCGGTGAGGGGATTGTCGGTGGTGTCCCAAGGGAACTCGTCGTCATCGAGCCCGTGGGGCGTACCGTTGTAGCCAACCGACAAGATCCTGTGGTCGGTGCCCGCGATGCACGCGCCAACCTGCGTGTTTGGGTCTTTGCTGCGCAGACTCGCGGCAATGGCCACGCGCATGAAGAACTCGTCCCACGAGATGACCTTAGAGCGTTTACCTGGCATGGCGACCTCCTTACACGGGCAGAGGGGGGTATCCGCAAAGGGGATGCTCCCCTCTGCCCGGCAGCCCCTACTTGGGCTCTTACTCCCCTACCGGCGTGCAGTCCGCATTCAGCGCGGCAATGATGTCAGGCAGTGCCGCATCGACCTTGTCGTTGTCGAGCTGGCACGTGCCGGCATTGCGATGCCCGCCGCCACCATAGCTCAGGCACAGCTCGCCGATGTTTGCCTCGCTGCGCTTGTCGATGATGGACTTGCCAATCATCACCGCGGTGTTCTGCTTGCGGAAGCCCCACGCCACGTGCACCGAGATCTGCGTCTGGGGATAGAGCGCGTACACCATAAAGCGGTTGCCCGCATAGATGGTCTCCTCGTCGCGAAGGTCAAGCACCACGACCCTGCCCTCCACGCGGGCGATGCGCGCCACCTGTGCCTTAAAGCGCTCCTGCTGGTCGAAGTACAGCTCCACGCGCTCCTGCACGTCGGGGTCGGCCAGCACCTCGTCCACCGAGTGCTCCAGGCACTCGTCGATGAGCTTCATCATAAGGTCGTAGTTGGAGATGCGGAAGTTGCGGAAGCGGCCAAGGCCCGTGCGCGCGTCCATGAGGAAGTTCATGAGGACCCAGCCCTTGGGGTCGAGAATCTCGTCTAGCGTAAAGTCGGCCGAGTCGCCCTTGTCCACTGCCTCCATGAGCTCGTCGCTTATGCGCGGAAGCGCGTCTTTTCCGCCATAGTAGTCGTAGACCACGCGCGCCGCGCTCTTTGCGTCGCCGTCTATGATGTAGCGGCCCGCGAAGTCCACGCCAGCGTTGCGGGTGAGCTCGGACTCGTGGTGGTCAAACGCCAGACCCACGCGCGGGTCGAACGGAAGGTTGGTGGTGATGTCGTTTGAGGTTATCTCCACCTTGCCGTCCTGCACGTCCTTGGGATGCACGAACTTGATGTCGTCTATGAGGCCCTTCTCCTTAAGGATCATGGCGCACACCAAACCGTCAAAGTCGCTCCTCGTAACCAGGCGATGCTTCTTTGTATCTTCCATGTATAACTCCTTTACGCACCAAGCGAATGGCCTGCCATCCGCACACTATTGTGCCACTTTACGCATGTTTGCGCAGGGGAAAACGGCACACCTATTCCGGGAAATGGTGTGCCGCTACAGCCAGGGAGCAAATCCCAGATGCTCGGCCAGCGTCTTGAGGCCAATGCATATGAGCACGATGCCACCCGTAACCTGCGCCGGTCGTTCGTAGCGCGCCCCAAAGAGGTGCCCCACAAACACCCCCACCAAAGACAGCACAAACGTCGTCACGCCAATGAGCAAACAGGACGTGGCGATGTTTACCGCAAGCGCCGCAAACGATATGCCCACGGCAAGCGCATCGATGGAGGTGGCGACGGCAAGCATGAGGAACTCACCCCAAGCTATGTGGTCGGTGGTGCCGGAGTCCTCCTCATCGCCGCTCAGGGCCTCGCGTACCATGTTGCCGCCTATGAATGCCAAGAGGCCAAACGCGATCCAATGGTCTATGGGCGCTATGAGCCAAAGAAGCTGGCTGCCCAAGAACCATCCCAGCACCGGCATGAGTCCCTGAAACGCACCAAACAAAAAGGCGAGCACGAACGCGACCTTGCCATTGAGCCTGCGCATTCCCAGACCCTTGCATACCGACACGGAAAACGCGTCCATTGACAGCCCGACGGCAATAAGAAACAGCTCTACGACACCCAACCCCATTACCTCCTTGCTCGGCTCCTTGAGCCTTCTCTGTTGCCGCTTTGGCGTTTTGCCGCCCTCTTGGACGTCGCTGCACAAACCTTGCGCGCAGGGTCTATCATCGCAGGCTCCTGGCCCACGTCTAGCCCCGCTGCATGCTTATACGTGGGCACCACCTGCGCCGTGAGCTTCTCGATGGCGCGGAAGTCGGTGTACTCGTTCTTTGCGCACAGCGTAAGGGCCCAGCCTCGCTCGCCCGCGCGACCCGTGCGGCCTATGCGATGCACGTAGTCCTCGGGCTCATGGGGAACATCCATGTTCACCACGTACCTGACCTCCGCAATGTCTATGCCACGAGCCAATACGTCGGTGGCAACCAGCACGTCCACCTCGCCGTTGGCAAAGCGCAAGAGGGCACGCTGCCTTTGGCTTTGCGTGCGGTTGCCGTGTATCGACGCGCTGGAAAAGCCCTTCTTTGCAAGGATGCGGCTCAGGTGATCCGCGCGATGCTTGCCCTTTACGAACACAAGCACGCGTTCGGCCCCCTCGCGACGCAGCACCTCCACAAGCACGCGCTTCTTTGCCTCGGCAGACACGCCCAACACATACTGCTCCACGTTTTGCGCCGTCGTTCCCTTGCGGTCCACCTCAACGACTGCGGGTTCGACCACAAACGACCCAATGTCTTTGAGCACGTTCGCCTCGAGCGTCGCCGAGAAGAGCAGCGTCTGGCGCCGTCTGGGAAGCGCCTCCACGATGCGCCTGACCGAGGGCATAAAACCCATGTCCAGCATGCGGTCCGCCTCGTCAAGCACCAGTACCTCCACAGACGAGAGGTCGCACGCGCCTTGCTCCATAAGGTCCAGCAGCCTGCCTGGTGTAGCCACCAACAGCTCGCATCCCTCTTGCAAGGCCCCACGCTGCGCCTCGTAGCCAACGCCACCCACCACCACGGCGCAACGGTGCCCCGTATGCGCACCCACCACATGGGCAACGTCCGCAATCTGCAAGGCAAGCTCGCGCGTGGGAGTTACCACCAGCGCCATGGGGCCGCCATCCTCTCTTGCATGCCCCAAACCGTCAAGCATGGGAAGCAGAAACGCCGCGGTCTTGCCGGTGCCCGTCTGCGCCGCAACCATAACGTCGCCTCCCGCGAGCACAGCAGGTATGGCGCTCGCTTGCACTGCCGTGGGCTCAGCGTAGCCCAACTCCGCCACTGCCCCCAACGCAGGTACACCAAGCCCCGTGGCCTCAAACGAGTCCGCGACGTTGCGTTGCCCCATCGCGCTAGGGCAGAATCGCTGCATAGACGCCATATGCCTCCCAGTACGTAGCCTCTAGCGAGGCTCGAGCCTCACCAACACGTTTTTATCGCTCATGTAGTATAGTCCATCGTCCAGAGCCAAGGCGGACTTCACTCCCTCGCCCGTTGCCAGCTTGGCCGAAAGCACGTGCGACAGGCTTTGCCGCCAGCGGGCATCGGCCAACGTCTGCGCAAGCGGACTCATCACCTCGCCGCCGTCCTGCACCAGGGCAGCGGACTCGCCCGCCCCCGCAACACAAAGGCCCCGAGCCCGGTCAATCGCCTCATAGGACCCGCCGCCAATGGGACAAACGCTTGCCCACGCCTGCGTCACCAGCCCGTCTATGCTCACCGTCGTGGCAGGGTCCTGGGTACCGGCCCCCGTCTCCGCAACAAAGGAGGGCAAGCTGCTCACGCCATGGCCCGAATAATACCAGCAGATGCTGTCCCCGGATCGTATCTGTGCATGCGCCGCGTCCGTGGAGCAAAGCACGCCGTTTACGAACAGCTGCCACAGCTCACCCGTTATGCCGTTCTCACCCAGCGCCGCAAGAGAGTCGAGCCATATCTCGCCATTGGGGCCCGTGGTGTACGAGATGAGGTTCTTGCCCGAGTAGCCGTTTTTCGAGAACACCTTGAGGGATGCGTCCCAAACCGTTTCGCTCGCTCGCATGCGAACACTGGTGGGAGGAATCCAGTACGAGTCGCCCGTTCCGCCCGGACCCACCACGGCAACCGTGACCTTTATGGTTCCCACCTCGTAGCGCCACTCAACCTCGGCACCGTCCGCCAGCTCGATGGTGGACGAGGAGCCTTGGCAACGCTCGCCGTCAAGATACAGATGCCATCCGCTGCCCAACGTGGAGTCGGACGTTAGCGTGGAACCATCCTTGTTGGTAAGGGATACGATCACGTCTTGGGTCGACTCCGCGCCCGTTCGATAGGCAAGCCCCGCGCTCGTAAGAGCGACGCGCGTGGCATCCCATGCGCTCGAGCCCTCGGTAAGAGAGAGCTTCTCGGTTGCCCATGTCTCATCGCCAACAAAGCTCACCGTTACGTGAATCTTCTTTACGACCGCAGGCGTTATGCGCGGGGCCTGTTCGGAGGTCTGCGCGTCGGCGGCCTGGGCGTCAGCAGCCTGGGCGTCCCCCTTGGCGGCCAGCGCGTTGCGAGCACAAGGCCCGAGCAACAGCACGAGCACCGCTGCCCACACAAGCACCGTAAGAGTCCATTTACACATGGAACGTACCCTTGCGCTCATTCCGCCTCCCTATTCCCTCTGGGCGTCGCAACGCCTTTGAACCTCGTTTTTAACTCTGCTAGCATACCTCACGTCCTTGGTTAGGTAAATTCGGCAAATGGAGGACTCGTGCCGCCCTCTGGTTTCCCAAAATATTTTCTTTTGTACTTTTCGATGTAATCGTTGATTGGAGCCACAACGCCAACCTGCGCAGACTTTAGTTATCGACAGCCAATTAACGAATTTCTCAACAGCATCTTGTGGTTTTCTACTTCATTCAACACAAGAAGTTGTGGCATAGTAGGTTTTGCAACCGACGCAGCCCATTCGAAACACCTAAGGCGCAAGACCGAAGCAAGATTGTTTTACACAGCGATGGAGGGCGAATGGCCACTCCAACACATAGCGCATGCAGGCAAGACACCGCAAAGAAGGATGAGCGTTCATGAAAATTATCAAACGAAACGGTTCTGAGGTAAGCTTCGACACCACAAAGATCGTAAACGCCATCTCCGCTGCAAACGGCGAGTCTCCCGAGGAGGTCCGCCTTACCGAGCGCGAGATCCGCTTCGCCGCCTTTAACGTAGAGGACAAGTGCGCCACCGCCGGACACACCGTTACGGTAGAGGAGGTGCAGGACCTCGTGGAGGACCAGCTCATGGCCCTCGACCACTTTGATGTTGCCCGCCGCTACATCATCTATCGCTACCTGCAAAACCAGCGTCGCCACAAGAACACCACCGACGACAAGATCCTCACGCTCATAGAGTCAAACAACGAGGAAGTGAAGCAGGAGAACTCAAACAAGAACCCCACCGTGGTAAGCGTGCAGCGCGACTACATGGCAGGCGAGGTATCCAAGGACCTCACCATGCGCGAGCTTCTGCCGCAGGACGTGGTGGACGCACACAACAACGGTCTTATCCACTTCCACGACTCCGACTACTTCGCCCAGCACATGCACAACTGCGACCTGGTGAACCTCGACGACATGCTGCAAAACGGCACCGTGATTTCCGGCACGCTCATCGAGCGCCCGCATTCCTTCTCTACGGCGTGCAACATCGCCACGCAGATCATTGCCCAGGTAGCCAGCTGCCAGTACGGCGGCCAGTCCATAAGCCTTACGCATCTGGCACCTTTTGTGGACGTGAGTCGCAAGAAGATTCGCCGCTCGGTCTATGCCGAGATGGAGACCATCGGCTTCCACGCCACTCCGGAGCAGATCAACGTAATGGTAGAGAAGCGCCTGCGCGAGGAGGTCGCCCGCGGCGTGCAGACCATCCAGTACCAGGTGGT
>JAUMWL010000293.1 GCA_030529665.1 Coriobacteriales bacterium | reverse complement strand
CCCTCCGCGTGTGGGATCCCTCCACGGGGGAGTGCCTGGACGTGTTGGAGACGACGGAGGTGGACGTCTCGCAGATGGACTTCTCCGACGCCGTGCTAACGGAGGACCTTGCGCGCTTGCTCTGGCATGGCCGGGCGAAGATCTCCGACAATGACTACGAGTGCTACGTCAAGCCGTATCGCAAACCGTACAAGTCCAGCGGGCAACGTTGCGAGTAGTTTCGAGCTATGGGACACACCTCCCATAGCAATCTCGTGACCCCACTCCCGCTCGATGACGTGCCTCCCCGTCGATTCGACGCATGGCCTACCACTCCGCAATGCTACGATTTCAAGGATGCTAAGAAAACGCGAAGAAGGCGGCGCGACCTTGAACGAATCGGACACCAGGCTCAAGCTAATCGATCCTGTTCTCACCAGCAAGTGGTCTTTCAAGCGCATGCGCACCGAGTACTATTTCACTGACGGTGAGATTGTCGTGCGCGGCAGGATGACCACCCGCAAGAAGCCGCAAAAGGCCGACTATCTCCTCTCGTACGCACCGGACCTCCCCATCGCCATCGTGGAGGCCAAGGACACCGACCACAGCGTCGGTGCAGGTTTGCAACAAGCTATGGGGTATGCACAAGCGCTTGACGTCCCATTCGCATACAGCACCAACGGCCACGGTTTTGTGGAGCACGACTTCTTTACCGGCATGGAGCGAAACCTCAAAATGGACGAGTTCCCAACGCCTGACGAGCTTTGGAACCGTTATCGAGCTGCCAAGGGCATAGCCGACGAATCCATAGAGAGGGCCATCACGGTTCCCTACCACTATGAGCCCGGTGGCAACAGCCCCCGATACTATCAGCGAGTCGCGGTCAACCGAACCATAGAGGCTGTTGCCAAGGGCGGAAGGCGTGTCCTTCTGGTCATGGCTACAGGTACGGGCAAGACCTTCACTGCATTCCAGATAGTGCACCGCCTGCGCGAGACGGGCGTCGCGCGAAAGGTCCTCTACCTCGCGGACCGCAACATCCTCATAGACCAAACCAAGGACGGCGACTTCAAGCCGCTGCAAAAGGTAACAACCAAGGTAAGACACCGAAAGCTCGACCCTGCCTATGAGGTCTACTTCGCCCTCTACCAGCAGCTTGTGGGAGAGAGTGGCGAGGAGATATTCAGAACCTTCAACAGGAGCTTCTTTGACCTCATAATCGTGGATGAGTGCCACCGCGGAAGCGCGGACGAAGACTCGGCATGGCGCAAGATCCTTGAGTACTTTGACGGTGCAATTCAGATTGGCATGACGGCGACTCCCAAGGAGACGCGGGACGTATCCAACATAGACTACTTTGGCGAGCCCACATACACCTACTCGCTCAAGCAGGGTATTGCCGACGGATTTCTCGCGCCATACAAGGTCGTGCGGCCGCAGCTCAACGTGGACGTGTACGGCTATCGCCCACAGGAGGGTGCCATCGACGACCGCGGGCAGGTCATAGAGAACCGCGTATACGAGCAGAGCGACTTCGACCGCACCATGGTCATCGATGAGCGCACGCTCGAGGTCGCCGCCAAGGTCACGCGCTTCCTCAAGGAGACTGACCGCTTTTCCAAGACCATCGTGTTCTGCGTGGACATCGACCACGCAGAACGCATGCGCCGAGCGCTCGTTAACGCGAACAACGACCTCGTCCAATCCCACCCCAACTACGTCATGCGCATAACCGGAGACTCAAAGGAAGGTAAGGCCGCTCTCGACGTGTTCATTGATCCCGACGAGAAGTACCCGACAATCGTTACCACGTCGAAGCTCCTCACGACCGGTGTGAACTGCAAGACGTGCAAAGTGGTAGTCTTGGACAACATCTTTGGCGACCAGGGCATGACGGAGTTCAAGCAGATAGTAGGTCGCGGCACGCGCATATACGAGCCGTGTGGCAAGCTCTACTTCACCATCCTGGACTTCCG
>JAUMWL010000292.1 GCA_030529665.1 Coriobacteriales bacterium | reverse complement strand
AATTGTGTATGAGCCCTTCACGCGCCGACCATACACAAATACAAAGACGATGCGCTGCACCCAGCTAAACGACAGGTCATACGCCTCCCGCATCGCCGGTCGATCCGCTTTTATCACTTTATGGCTATGTTTCGCCTCTTCCATGCCGACCTCTCACGCAACCCGTCCGCAAAGAAGAGCTTCCCTTTGGGACGCCATGCCGAAACGAGCAAGAAATACGCCCTCCCTACCCTTGTGCACTTGTTAGCGGACGCCTGCCAACACGAGCTCGTGCCCATCTGCAACAAGGGCATGCTCGCCAAAAGGCAGGACGCCGCCCTCGCACGCGCAAGGGTGCGAGAGATTCGTACGGTTTGTCGCCAGTTAGTTAGGAGGATTATTGTGAGTGCAAGCGATACGGGATTCGTGCTTATTTGTGCAGCGTTTGTCCTGTTTATGACACCAGGCCTCGCGTTTTTCTACGGAGGTCTGGGCAGAAGGAAAAACGTTGCAAACAACATTATGGCGTCGTTCTTTCTTATTGGCGTCGCCACCATCATGTGGATCGTACTGGGCTTCTCACTGGCCTTTGGACAGGACCACGCGGGAATAATTGGCGGACTGGACTACCTCATGCTCAACGGAGTGGGCTCGGACGTGGGGCCCTATGCGGACTCCATTCCGTTCATCGCCTTCGCGATGTTTCAGATGATGTTTGCCATTATCACGCCCGCGCTCATTACCGGCGCAATTGCGGGTCGTATGCGTTTTAAGTCGCTCTTTGCCTTTGTGATTCTGTGGACCCTCGTTGTGTATTATCCCATCGCGCACATGGTGTGGGGCGACGGCGGCTGCCTTGCCGCACTGGGATCGATTGACTTTGCCGGCGGCAACGTGGTGCACATTAGCTCAGGTGTGAGCGCCCTCGTTCTGTGCCTGCTGCTGGGCCGCAGGACCGGCTTTGGCCAAACGAACTATCGAGTGCACAACATTCCGCTGGTCGCCGTCGGCACTGCACTCCTGCTATTTGGCTGGCTCGGCTTCAACGCGGGAAGCGCCTTGGCCGCCGACGGGCTGGCCGCCCACGCCTTTGCCGCCAGCATTATCTCGGCTGCTGCGGCCGAGTGCTCGTGGATGCTCATGGACGTCCTCTTTGACAACAAGCCCACGCTCGTTGGCGCCTGCACGGGCATCGTAATTGGCCTCGTTGCCATCACCCCGGGATGCGGCTTCGTGCCCCTGTGGGCCGCGCTCATTATTGGCGCCGCCGCGAGTCCAATCTGCTTCTTCTGCGTCTCCAAGCTCAAGAGCAAGTTTGGCTACGACGATGCATTGGACGCCTTTGGGTGTCATGGCATTGGCGGCATCTTTGGCGGCATCTGCACGGGCATCTTTGCTAGCAAGGCCGTCAACCCCGCCATTCGCTGGGACGGTCTTGTGTTTGGGCAAACGGGACTCTTTGTGGCGCAGGTCGTCTCCATCGTGGCAACCATTGCGCTCGCCATCGTGGGCACCCTCATTTGCGTGCAAGTGGTTAAGCTCTTTGGCGAGCTTCGCGTGAGCGAGCACGACGAGCGGCTGGGCCTAGACATTACTCAGCATGGCGAGCGGGCATATCCGTCCTTTAACGGCCTCGACGACTAGCAAGGAGATGCAAAGATGATAAAGATAGAAGCCATCGTTCGCGAAGAAGCGCTCGAAGACGTTAAGGAGGCGCTCCTGCAAGCCGACGTTCGGGGCATTACGGTTAGCCAAGTGATGGGCTGTGGTACCCAGATGGGCTACACGCAGGTCGTGCGCGGCAACAAGGTGAGCGCAACCATGCTGCCAAAGATAAAGTTTGAAATCGTTGTCTCAAACGAGGATTGGGCCGAGAAGACCATTCGGGCTATCCAGAAGGCAGCGTACTCCGGCAACCCCGGCGACGGAAAGATCTTTGCCTACCAGATTGACCGCGCGATTCGCATCCGCACGGGCGAG
>JAUMWL010000144.1:797-7441 GCA_030529665.1 Coriobacteriales bacterium | reverse complement strand
AGCTGTGTGGATTGGTAAGCCACACAGCTCGAGAAGACAGCACGCTTCTTATCGTGCGACCCACACTGCTCCAAAAGACAGCACACCGGGGAAGAGCCGACCCACACAGCTCGCAATCTCAGCACACTCCTCGTCGCGCCACCCACACAGCTCGCAATCACAGCACGCAGCCCAACACGCCTGATCGCGCAAATCCTCATTTGAGCACAAGCGCCACGACAAGGCCCACAATAAGCAAGGCGCATGCGAGCGCCGATCCCACGACGGCCTTGCGCGTGGACGCCATGGAAAAGTTGGCGACCTTATTGAAGTCTACGCTTCCCGCCCGACGTCTTAGCTCCTCGATGGATCCCACCTCGCTTGCCGAACCCGGGCTGTCACACAGCAAGTGCTGCGCAAAGGGGAAGCAGACCACGCATGCCGGGTCCTTATCCAAAACCTCTCCGCACCAGCTTGTGAACGCGTGCTCTAGTGCCAATGCTGGGATGTCCAGCGCCTCGGTCATCTCTTCGGGACGGAATGTGAGCGAGAACACCGCCGGATCGTCGGGCGATAGTTGCGGTCCATAGCCAATCGAGAGGTTCCCCTCCAGCCACAGGCGCTCATCAAGGCGACGCATGGTTGCCCCACGCAGCGAAACGTCGTATTTGGAGGCACGCTCTCCCTTTGGGTCTTTAACGTCCACCACCACGCGAGCATCGGCCGTTGTGGTAACGACCGACTGCGGTGCAGACGGCGCGCGAAGGCCAAAGGCCCTGTCGTAGCTTACCGTATCGCTAAGGTAGTCAACGATTACCCAGCTAAGCAAGCCGGTCCTTTGGTTGCGCGCAACAAGGTACAGCTCCGCGCGAGAACCCCAGAACACGCTGGTCCGCACGCGAAAGAAGCCTTGGATAGCATAGAATCGCTCTTCGTCGCCCTCAAAGGCACGTGCCCTGGCAAGGCTGAAGCCTTCTGGCAACATGGACTCCGCCGCCTGCACATCTCGCACCTCATAGAAGACAAAGAGCGCGTACGGGTCTACAACAAACCCCATGTAGGGCGTGGTCTTTGAGGACCTATCCAACACTTTGTGCTGGATTCTCTTTGGCAGGGCACCAAAGAACGGCTGAAGAAAGTGAACGGAACCGGCGGTGACGGGATTGACGAGGCGCTCGGTCCCCTCAACAAAGTAATCGCGATGCATGAGCACCTCTTTTCTCGAACGTCGTTGTCGTTTGACGTTATGTACCCATGCTGCCCGTACGCAATCACTGAGGACAAATGTCGTCACCGTTGCGCTGGCATGACTCATCACGCAAGTAGACGGTCGAGCAGGCGGTCCCGGTCACGGATAAACAGGTCCATGGTCTGGAAGGCCTCGGTGTCCTCGTAGGAAATCTCTTCGATGCCATTCTCGCTAAAGTTTAGGATCTGCGCGCCGGGAAGCGCCATGAGCACGGGAGAGTGCGTCGCCACCACAAGCTGCGTACCGTGCGCGGCTAGGCGATCAAACTCGTAAAGCAGCGTGAGCTGCCGCGACACTGATAGCGCGGCCTCGGGCTCGTCGAGAAAGTACAGTCCGTTCTCGCGAAAGTCCTCCTGAACCGTGGCTAGGAACGCCTCTCCGTGGGAGAGCTGATGCAGCGTGCGCGTTTTGTCTCGATAACGCGACTCGTATGCCTCGGACGCGGTGGCAACGTTGTAGAAGCTCTCGGCCCTAAGGAAGAACGTGCCCCATGGCTGCAGCGGGTCCCTGCCCATGTGTATGGCCTCATGGAGCGACGCATGGGTGTCTCGCGTGGCAAAGCGATAATTGCGACTGCCACCCTCGGGGTTGAGTCCGTACGCAACGGCCATGGCCTCGAGCAGCGTGGACTTACCGGTGCCGTTCTCGCCAACAAAAAAGATGACGTTGGACCAAAAGGTGATTGGCAGGCTGTGCAACGCCGGTATTTCCCGTACATAGCTTGCGGCGGGCACCGCGTCCCAGTCGATCTTTACCCACTTGATAAAATGCGCCGATTCCGCTTGTGTGTTCCGATTGTTGTACATAACTTGCTCCTCGCTGTCCTCCCGCTGCCAATCGAGCTTTACACCATACTATGCCACGAGGTGGACAATTATCAGCGCGTGTGGAGAACTGCGCCAGCTATCACCGCAACAAAAGCTCGCCACGAGCTTCCGAGCATACGTCGGTGACTAAAGATTAGGAGCAACCTATAGTTTCCCTGTTCTTTGTTTAGAGCCGCACGTTTTGGGCGGCGCTCTCGTTGTTGTAGGTAGAGGAGGTGGATGGGCTTGTCAAGAAGCAATAACCATAGCCTAAGTCCGGAACAAGCGAGAAAAATAGCCGAGGAATGTTACAGCGAGGTACTGGCGTACTGCACACGCCACGCACCGGCGGGGCACGATCCTGCAGACCTCGCACAAGAGACATTCCTGCGCTTCGTCCGAGCGCGCAGCTACCGCGAGCGAGGCAGACCCATCGCCTACCTCATGCGTATAGCGAGGAGCGTCTGCGTAGACGCGATCCGAAAGAAGCGACTGGAAACGGTAAGCCTCGACTTTGATGTGGCGGACGAGAAACACAGCGAAGGCGGTTTTGAACTTGACGTCGCCCTGGCAAAGCTGCCAGATGACCTACGCGAGGTCGTAGAACTGCGATTCGGCTCGGGACTTGGGGTGGGTGAGGTCGCCCAGGCACTTGGTCTCAGTCGATTCGCGGCCAGAAGACGTGTAAACGCCGCGCTAAAGCAGCTCAAGAAGGAACTGGAGGACGGTGGTTGTGATGGGCAAGCTTAATCGAGCAGGAATCAAGGTTGAGTTGAAGAAACACTATGCCTCGCAACGTAAGGAGGTAGAATCAGAGACGATCGACGTCCTCGTCGCCTCGATGCTGGCTGTGGATGCACGGGTTAGGAGAATGCAGCCGCACACCATGGGGTTCACGGCGTTTTTGGCAGCCCAAGTTCGATTCATTCCTGCATGGACGTGGGCGGTGCAGATTGGCCTCGTCGCGCTCATGTGGTGCATGGCATGCTCGAGTACGAGCGCGGACGCAACAAAGGCCATCGTCGGTGTGCTCTCCGCAGCATCCGTGTTCGTTGGCGCACCAACCATACACGCGAGCAAGCAACATGGCGTAGCCGAGCTGGAATACTCATGCCCAAACAACACCGCAAACGTAATGATAGCGCGGCTCATAATACTTGGCTGCTCGTCGTCGCTGTCGGTCGCGTGGATGGTAAGGCTTGTCGCAGCATCGCTGGACGTCGGGGCGTTCACCGTCGCCCTCTGGTCCTGCCCGCCATTCTTCTGCTCGTGCGCCGGGTCACTCGCCATACTCAGGAAGTCTACCCCTTCAACCGCCACCGCACTGTGTGCTGTCTGGACGATTGGCTGCTCGGCCACCCTCGTCGCGGCTGCGAGCGTCCTCCCCCACATGTACAACGGAGCCTCCCTCACCGTGTGGGCAGGTGCTGCCGCCGTGGCTCTCGCTTGGCTCGTTCGCGAAGTCGTTATGACCCTTCGGGCTGTGGCGGCTGGACTCGACGCATTCTCTCCGTATCTGGCAAGGACTTATAACTAAACAAGGAAGGACAAGGTAAACGCGATGGAACTCACGTTTGATCGGCTGACCAAACAGTTCGGGGCAAGAATCGCCGTGGACCGCGTGTCGGCGACGCTCACCCCGGGCGTGACGGGACTACTCGGCGCGAACGGTGCCGGCAAGACCACGCTCATACGCATGGTCTGCGACGTGTTGCGGCCCACGAGCGGACAGATTCTCCTCGACGGTCAAGACGCCACACAGATGGGCGACGACTACCGAGCACTGCTCGGCTATCTGCCGCAGGACTTTGGATGCTACCCGGACTTCTCTGCGTTTGACTTCATGCGCTACATGGCAACGCTCAAGGGTTTCGATGGCCGCGAGGGACGCGAGCGCAGCATGCGACTACTGGAGGAGGTGGGCCTTGCCGATGATGCCCGCCGCAGGCTGAGGACGTTCTCCGGCGGCATGAGGCAGCGGCTCGGCATCGCGCAGGCTATGCTCAATAACCCGTACATCCTTGTGCTCGACGAGCCAACCGCAGGGCTCGACCCCAAGGAGCGCGTGCGTTTTCGCAACCTCATCGCAGGCTTCGCGCAAGACAAGATCGTCGTCCTCTCCACCCACATCGTGAGCGACGTGGAGTTTATCGCAAACCGCATCCTAGTGATGCGTCAGGGAGCCTTCGTGATGGATGGCTCGCCGGAGCAAATTGTCTCTCAAGCCGCAGGCAAGGTGTGGGAGTGCCAAGTGGAGGCACACCGCATGGAGGCAATGTCGTCACGGATGGCAGTGGCCAACGTACGCTACGCGGCAGACGGTCGTGCCGTCGTGCGCGTGGTTGCGGACTCGCGGCCCATGGACGGTGCCGTTTGCGTGGAGCCGACTCTGGAGGACCTCTACCTGCTCGCGTTTCGCGATGGCAGCAATCTTTAGGAGAAGAGCGATGGGAACACTTGTAAAGTTCGAGCTAAAGAAGCTGCTGGGCAACAAGGCCGGCATGGCGGCATGCGCTCTCATGCTAGCGATGCTCGCAGCCGTCGCCATCCTAAACCTAGCAACCATGGATTCAATAGACCTTAAGACCGGGACCTATGTAAGCGGACCCAAGGCGCAGGAGACGCATCGCGCCATGCAGGAATCGCATGCCGGCACGCTTGACGATGAGCGCATCGCGGTCGACGTCGCGAGCTTCGACCGCGCCAACCGGCTCTTACAGGAAAAACCAGACCTCTACGACCTCTCCGGCCAAGAAATCATCAAGAGGTACGGACTACGGTTTTGGCAGGAGACGAGGGGAGTCGTAGAGCAAGGCTACTACATGGAGATTATTGGCACGCTCGACTCGGCAAATCCGCGCGCCACGAGCCTGCGCGATGGCTTCCAGGCGAGGTTTGAGGGTGCTCTGGAGAACGGGTTCTGGGGATACCACCACTACACCGATTCCGAAAAGACCTATTGGCGGGATCTCGCCAACAAAATCTCCTGGCCCGTGCAGTACGGCTACGACGGTGGCTGGCACTACGTCCTAAGCTGGCGAGGAGGGCTGGGCCTTGCGATAGTGGCGCTCTGTATCGCACTTTCCGGCATCTTTGCGGGCGAATACCAGTCGCACACAGGCGCCGTGGTGTTACCAACAAGATGTGGCAAGCGGGAGCTCCCCATCGCGAAAGCCTTGGCTGCGCTCGCCTTCACCTCAGCATACTGGTGCGTGCTCATCGTATTTATAGTAGCCTTCCACGTATTAATCTACGGAGCCGACGGTTGGGACCTCCCCGTGCAGGTCGCGATTGGCTTCGACAACCCCTATCCTCTCACAATTGGCCAAGCAATACTCGCGTCGTACGCACTCGGCTACCTCGTTGCTCTTGGCATGGCGTCACTCACAATGTTCTTATCGGCAAGGATGCGCTCGGCCATGCCCGTTGCCGCCACCGCCATGGCCGTCATCTTCCTAGGAATAGTGACGCTTTTCTCGACACCATTGGCAAAGCTCGCCCTCCTCACACCATTCAGTGGGCTCAGCTATGCGTTTGACGCCATGGTCTCGTACGTCGTGGGGCCCGTTGTCATCGGCCTGCCCACGATGCTCGCAATGCTCTATGTGGCCATGCTCGTAGTGTTCGTCCCTTTGGCCATGAGTTTGTTCAGAAGGCATCAGGCATGACGGCGGACGAAGGGGGCGGGGACAAACGTCCCCGTCCCCGTTGTCCGCCGTCGCATGATATGCATATAACCCCTTTAGCTTATGTGCACATAACCTAAACCATGTCCTGCAAAAGCTCACGCCTATCCGCATCACGTCGCTCTTGTCCTTGGTGGATCTCGTTGCTGTCGTACTCGACCACCACGCCATGCTCCGGCACTATGGTTCGCACCTCGGCACAGATCTGCTGAAACAAGAACTCTGGAGCACACACAAGGGTCGTCTCGTCCACACGGCACAACGTCCAGCACGCCACCACGTCGTTCCATTGTCTGAGCCTAACCCCATCCTTTGTGGCGCGCGTACTCTTCACCTCTCCGCAAAAGAGCAGGTCCATTGTTACGTTGTTGGGTATGCCACGTTGCAAGTACGCTTGACGAGTCTCCCTTAGCATTTGGTTTCGGGCACGTTTGGCACTTGCCGCCCTGGTCTCGCCTTGCCCCAACAAGACCTCCTGTGCCCAATCCTCTGCACTTGGCAGTGCAATCACGGTCGCCGCAACGTGTTTACCGATACGTCCCAAATCGATTCTCTCCACCACCACAATGCCCAAACACCGCAAAACACAAGCATGTCGTCCCCCTACGACTCACAATCCGCCTACTCAGCTTGGCGATTGGAAGACCATAGCAAGGTCATCTTGCACGTATTGCGCATGCCTCTTGCATCATTCTTGCAGATAAACCCATTAGTGCAGGTAGGGCAGTTGCTACAAATTTGCAGGGTTCATTCGGGAATACAGATATTCATATTATCTCCACACTTAGCCCCTGTGTGGCACCAAAACTTCCTCCACGCGCCTGTTTTGCTGTACTTGGCAAGCATGTAACGCATGCATATAACCTCTGTAGCTTATATGCAATTCCAACAAAACCCCAGCTCACGAAAGGACATGCATATAAC
>JAUMWL010000144.1:0-787 GCA_030529665.1 Coriobacteriales bacterium | reverse complement strand
CCGCCCCCTTCGTCCGCCGTCGCATGGCGTGCATATAACCTCTGTAGCTTATGCGCACATAACCTCAAGAGCTTATATGCAGTCGTTCCACAGCTCCCCAAGCGCCCACAGGCAACGCCGCACACTCAAAGGCCGACCGCCGCGCCTGTGGCGACAACGGCAAAAAGCGCTTGCCATCAACCGAAAGCACCCGCATCAACACCTCCCAACGAGTCATAATCTATACGCTGCACCATAGCCGCACACGAAGGGAACCCCATGGCAAAAAAGGACAAGCGGGAACAAAAGATTCGCGAGCTCGCCGAGATCGAGGCGGCACGCAAAGAGAAGCTCACACCCAAGGGCGAGCAGGTAGACAAGTACTCGGCAACCACAAGCGCCTACGAGCACGAGGCATCACGCAAGGCCCGCAAGGCCGTTAAGGCAACCATGGACCGCCTGGGCGCGGGCACTCATCGCAACGGCGGCGGCCTGGACATCTCCTACACGCAAAACCGCGAGGTCAGCTGGCTGCGCTTCAACAACCGCGTGCTGGACGAGGCCTTTGACGAGTCGGTGCCCCTCTTTGAGCGCCTTAAGTTCGTGGAGATCTTTGGCTCCAACCTCAACGAGTGGTTTATGATCCGCGTGGGCGGCCTTTCGGACCTCGCCTCGCTCAAGCACGAACCCGTGGACAACAAGAGCGGCCTCACCCCCTCCCAACAGCTCGACGTTATCTTTGAGATCCTGCCGCCGCTGGTAAAGCGCCAAGAAGAGGCCGAGCTTGAGCTCGAGGCCCAGCTACGGA
>JAUMWL010000291.1 GCA_030529665.1 Coriobacteriales bacterium | reverse complement strand
ACGGCAGCCTGAAGCATAGCAGTAGCATTAACGAGCATGTGTTACCTCCCGACAAAATGATGCCAACATGTACCAGCGGTACCTAACTTTTCACATAGTAGCGCGTACGAACCCTCATCGCCCACACTGATTGGTGAGCGGTACGTCAACGATACGTGGGGGGCATATGCCAAGGGCTGATCCACAAAAAAATGCAATGATACGTCTTCTCTTTTTGAGCAGGACAAAACATGGCCTGTTATTTGTGAGACAATTGCGCGGTTGAGAAATCTATGACAAAAGGAGGGGCCATGGAACGACCCAATGCCTGGAAGACCTACACGCATGACCAGCTCGCGGAACTGAATGAGTTCGCCGATGCATACACCGACTTTATTAGCCAAAACAAGACCGAGCGCGAATGCGTTGCGGCAGCAATAGCCCTTGCCGAGGCTGCGGGCTACCAAAACCTCGACACGGCGATTGCCAACGGCGCCAAGCTTGAGCCGGGCTCGCGCGTGTACGCCTCCAACCGCGGCAAGTCGCTCATTCTCATAGAGCTTGGACAAGAGCCGCTCACCGAGGGTATGAACATCCTTGGAGCGCACGTTGACTCCCCTCGCCTGGACGTAAAGCAGAATCCCTTGGAGGAGAAGAACGAGCTCGCATACCTGGACACTCACTACTATGGTGGAGTAAAGAAGTACCAGTGGGTCACCCTTCCGCTCGCCATCCACGGCGTAATAGCAAAGACGGACGGCACGGTTGTGCCCGTATGCGTGGGCGAGGACCCGTCTGACCCCGTGTTCGTAATTAGCGACCTGTTGATTCATCTCTCGCGCGAGCAAATGCAAAAGAAGGCCGTCGAGGTGATTGAGGGCGAGATGCTCGACCTTCTTATTGGCAACAAACCGCTCGTGGTGGAGGGCGAAGACGACAAGAAGGACGCCGTAAAGGCCCTCATGCTTCAACTCTTGGCCGAACGCTACGGCATGGACGAGGAGGACTTCTACTCCGCGGAGCTGGAGATCGTTCCCGCCGGTCCCGCCCGCGACCTTGGGTTCGACCGTTCCATGATCTTGGGCTATGGCCACGACGACCGATCGTGCTCCTACCCCAGCCTTCGCGCGCAGATCGAGCTTGATGCGATTCCCCAACGCACCGCGCTCACCATACTTGTGGACAAGGAGGAGATTGGCTCGGTTGGCGCCACGGGCATGACCAGCCGATTCTTCGAGAACGTGGTGGCAGAGGTGCTGGCGTTGGCCGGCTACGGCGAGGGGATGCTTGCGCTGAGGCGCTGCCTCGCCCGCTCCCGCATGCTCTCGAGCGACGTGTCCGCAGGCTTCGATCCCTCCTTTGCCGGATCCTTCGAGACGAAGAACGCCGCGTACCTGGGCCACGGGATGGCGTTTAACAAGTACACCGGAAGCGGCGGCAAAGGCGGGTCCAACGACGCCGACGCCGAGTACATGGCTCTCATTCGCGACGTGATGAACAAGAACGGCGTTAACTGGCAAACCTGCGAGCTGGGCAAGGTAGACCAAGGCGGTGGCGGCACCATCGCGTACATCCTTGCAAAATACGGCATGCAGGTTATCGACTGCGGCGTGCCCGTGCTTTCCATGCACGCACCTTGGGAGGTAATCTCCAAGGCCGACCTGTACGAGGCATACCGAGGCTACCGCGCGTTCTTGGCACTGTAGACAGGCGAGAGTAAGACGGGCGATGGGGAGCATCTCCATCGCCCGATTCATTTCCAAACGTTTTGGAAGCGCCTCTACTCCAACGCCGAGAGAATCTTCATGGCCTCGGGCGGAACCTGTGCAAGGCGGCTCGGCCTTCCCCTTAGCGTGTACACGCGGTCGCCTATGGCTGCAGCCTCCTCCACATCGTGCGTAATCACCAACGACGCGATGCCCAGCTCGTGCGCCATGTCCAGATACCAATTGCGCAAATCAATGCGCGTTATTGCGTCCAAGGCCGAGAATGGCTCGTCGAGCAGGGCCAC
>JAUMWL010000290.1 GCA_030529665.1 Coriobacteriales bacterium | reverse complement strand
CTCCCGTCTTTAGCGTTTAGCACCACGATTCTTTAGGATTCCCAACAAAATCCAACTGCAAGGAAACCAGCCGCGAGCTGGTATTTTTTTGTCTTTCCGCTTGACTTGACAGAGGTTCTTCTGGTAGAATCTCTATATGGTGCTATGGTGTTATTGCTTGACAGGGGGACCAAGATGGCCTACTTCCTCAAGAAGTCCAGGAACAAGAAGGGGCTCTACCTCCAGATCTACGAGAGCCACTGGGACCCGAAGCGTGGGCACACCGCGCAGAGCTCGGTCAGGGCGCTGGGCTACGAGCACGAGCTCAGGGAGTCCGGCATCGACGACCCGATCGCGCACTTCAAGCGCGAGGTCGACTCGATGAACGCGGCGCGCAAGGCGGAGATCGAGGCCGAGAGGGTCCGCGAGATATCCGACGTGCCAAGCGAGCGGCACCTGGGGCACTTCCCCATCAAGGCGATAGACGACGCGCTGGGCGTCGCCGGCGACCTCGCCTACCTGCAGATCCCCTCGGGCTTCCGCTTCCCGCTGGCGGAGCTGCTCTCCTCGCTCGTGTACGCCCGCGTCGTCGCGCCGTGCTCCAAGAGGAAGACCTTCCACGACGTGCTGCCGCTGATGGAGGGCGTGGCGGCGGGCTACTCCCTCGACCAGCTGTACGACGGCCTGTCCTACCTGGGTGAGGAGCACGAGAAGGTGGTGGAGATCTACAACGCCCGCGTGGCCGAGCTCTTCCCCAGGGACACGTCCACCACCTACTTCGACTGCACCAACTTCTACTTCGAGATCGACCGCGAGGACGACTTCCGCAGGAAGGGCCCCTCCAAGGAGCACAGGCCGGAGCCCATCGTGGGCATGGGCCTTATGCTCGACGCCGAGTGCATACCGATCGGGATGAGCGCCTTCCCCGGCAACGAGAGCGAGAAGCCGCAGCTCAGGGAGGTGGTGGGCAGGCTCAAGGAGAGGCACGCGATAACGGGGCGCACGGTGAGGGTGGCCGACAAGGGCCTCAACTGCGCCGACAACGTGGCAGACGCCGTGCTCGCCGGCGACGGCTACGTGTTCTCCAAGTCCGTCAAGGCGCTGCCGGCCGCCGAGCGCGCGTGGGCGCTGTCGCCGGAGGGGTGGACAGACGTCACGGACGTCAGGGGCAACGTGCTCTGGAGCCACAAGGAGACCACGGGCGACTTCGCGTACCGGGTCACGGACTCAGAGGGGAAGAAGAAGTCCGTCACGCTCCCCGAGAAGCGCGTGGTCACCTACAGCCCCAAGTTGGCGAGGAAGCAGACCTGGGAGATAAACAGGCAGGTCGAGAAGGCCAGGGCGCTCAGGCTCGCCGCCGCCAGGAGGTCGGAGTACGGCGACAGCGCCAAGTTCGTCACCTTCGCGCCCGTGGACGGGGAGGGCGAGGTGCGCGACGACGCCAGGGTCGTCGCCACCCTCAACCACGAGGCCATCAGGAAGGCGAGGTCGGTCGCGGGATACAACATGATCGTGACGTCGGAGACGGGGATGCCGGCCGAGGAGATATACGGCACCTACCACAACCTCTGGAGGATAGAGGAGTCATTCAGGGTGATGAAGTCAGAGCTCGACGCCAGGCCGGTGTTCGCGCAGAAGCAGAGCACCATCACCGGGCACTTCCTCGTCTGCTACCTGGCCGTCCTCCTGGTGAGGCTGCTGCAGGTGAAGGTCCTGGGCGACAGGTTCTGCTCGGAGGACATCATGGGCCTCTGCCGCGGCCTCAACGTATGCCAGGCCTCCGAGAGGAGGTACGTCAACGTCTCGAGGAGGACGCCCGTCATCGAGGATCTGGCGGAGCGCACGGGACTGCCCCTCCTGCACTTCAACCTGACCAAGGGCGAGGTCCAGAAGATCTCGGGCTGCACGCTCCAGACGTTGCAGGGAGAAAAGAAGGCCCCCTCTGCCAGCAAAAACTGACGAGGGGAACTTCATAGCACCATAAATGAAAGTCAAATACCAAAGTCAGGTA
>JAUMWL010000143.1 GCA_030529665.1 Coriobacteriales bacterium | reverse complement strand
GTTTGTTGGTTTCCCATGATGTGAAAAGCGACAAATCTGCTCCGAAAATGTCGCAAATCACATCGCGAATGGCATGTCGGTCGCGGCAGGCGATGGGGATACTCCCTATCACCTGCCCACTACTGTGCAAGATGCTTGGCCTGCCTGTTTGCCTTGCGGCGTTTCATGTCTATGACCACCAGCTGGCGTATGGTTGAGGCTATGGGAATGGCCATGAGCATGCCCAAGAAGCCGCCAACGCCTCCGCCAATGGTTACGCCCACGGTAACCCATACGGGAGGCAACACCGTACGCGGATCCCCCACATGCGGCAACACAAACGTCGCCTCGAGCATCTGGGCAACTGCCACGCACAAAACGTAGAGCAAGGCGCACCACACGTTGTTTATCGCCACCATAAAGGCCCCCAGAATAAGGCCTACGGGGTAGCCCACAATGGGAACGAGCGCCGCCAGGCCCATAAGCACGCCTACGCCAAGCGCGTAGGGAAACCCTGCCAAAAAAAGCACGATGGTGGCAACCGACCCAAGGATGAGTGCCTCCACACATTGGCGCACAATAAAGTTGTGGAAGGACGAGTCCGCCACCCCCAGCACCAGCGCGATCCTCTCGGTACGCTTGGGCCCAAGGTACTCATAGAACAGATTCATAATCTGATAGCCCACCTCCGTGGTGTCGGTGAGCAGTATGAACGAGAAGAGCATGCCAAAGAAGGCAGTCATGACGGAGCTAACCACGGTAAACACCTGTGTGGTGATGGATCCCACGGTACCGCCAAAGACCGTCTTTATCATGCCCTTTATGTCCATGTTGGCAAAGCCGTTTACGAGGTCTCCCTGTATGAAGTCATGTATGGTGTCACGCACGGGTTCCATTATGGGAAGCTGTATTACCCCTTCCACAAACGACTGGCCGTTCTTCTGCACCATAACGATCGTATCCACAAATCCTGGCACCAGTATGTACACAGAGAGGAAGCCGCCCATCACGAGCATTATGACCGTGACCACAAGGCAGACGGGCTTACGCATGCCTTCGATAATCCCAGACGTGCTGTTGGGAAAGAAGTGACGCTCCAAGAACTTTGTGGGTATTGCGACAACGTAGGCAATGCCCGAACCCAAGAGCAGGGGCACTATGGCCGTGAGCACGATTCCCACAAACGATGCCATGGGACCCCATGCCTGCAAGACCACGCAGAACGCAAGGGCGATCCCGGCGTACACAAGGATGTCGTTTTTGTCAGGCTTGTTCATCGTCTCTCGCCTTTCATAAAGCTGGGCATGTCTTGCGTGCTTGCCGCCTCGACGATCTGATAGAGCGCGTCCGCCACCGCATCGTCGGCGCTTGAGCCAATGTGCCATCGAGCCGCACGCAAGACTTCCTCGCACGCGTTTGACACCGCCACCGAATTGGGCACTGCCTCTATCATGGAGAGGTCATTCTCCGAGTCTCCAAACACGGCGATCTCGCTAAGGTCGAGGCCCAGCTCCTTTGCCAGGAACCGTACGGCAGAGCCCTTGCTCCACCCAGCCGGCGACACGTCTATGAGAGGTGCCGTGGGGCTGGGAAACACAAAGTCCATGCTGGGAAAACAATCGCGCAGCATGTCTCGTACCCAAGTTATGTGCTCGCGGCTGCCCTCGCACCAGATGTTTGCCTTTACATACGTGGGCTCGCTGAGTTGTGGCACCCAGCGGCGAATGTGGCGAAACGTCTTGCCGCAATCCCGCGCGTGTTCCTTGGAGGGAGAGACGAAGCATGCCGCGCCTTCGTCGCTCGGCGTGTCGAGGTCGTACATGGTCAGTATGCAACCCGGAATCTTTGAGAGCTCGGCGGCGACCGCATTGAGCTCGGCGCCGTCCAGAACCTCAACATGCACCAGCTCGCCATCCACATACACCATCTGGCCGTTTACCAAGGCACCCGTGGCAAAGCACGCGGAATCGTCTCCAAACATCCAGCCCAAGTCGCTTGGTATGCGCCCCGAAACCGGTCCAAAGCGCAAGCCAGCGTCCAGCATGGCGTGGATGCCCGCAATTGCGTGATCGGTGGCGCGGGGAAGACCGTTCTTTATGAGGGTGTCATCCAAATCCGTAAGCGCGAGCTTTATCATCCTCTGTATTCCTCCAATGGTGCTAGTCGTGCATGAACGCCGGCATGCCGCCCGTCTTGGCAGCCTCCACTATGTCCAGCAGGGCGTCTGCGACCGCGTCTTGCGCACTGGGTCCAATGTGCCACCTGGCCGCATCGGCCGCGGCCTGCGTGGCGTTTTGCATTGCCACCGAGTTGGGCACGTACCTCAGCACGTCGAGGTCGTTCTCGGCGTCGCCAAACACCACCACCTCGTCGAGACCTATCCCCATCGCGCCAACAAGAATCTCCACACCCTTTGCCTTGCTCCATCCCTTGGACGCCACGTCAATGTAGTTGACGTGCGGGTTGGGATACACAAAGTCCAGCTCGGGAACCAGCCTCATAAGCTGCCTTCGAACGTCGTGCAGACGCTTCTTGTCGCCCACCACGCGAATGTTTGCCTTGTATATGGGCCTGTCGTCGGGAATGCGCACGAGCACCTTGCCAATACGCCCAAACTCGCTGTAGTACTCCCCTATCTCCTGGGCAGAGATGCCCACGGAGTAGCGATTGCCAAAGTCGTTGATCATGAGCGCGGTGCCGGGAAAGTCGTATACGGTGTTAGCCACCTTTTGCAGGCCCTCGTGAGGAATGGGCTTATCAAATATGAGCTCCCCATCCAAATAGACGAGTTGCCCGTTAACCGTGACTCCCGTGCGATACGCGGCGCGGTCCTCCGCAAACAGCATGTGAAGGTCCCAGGGAACACGCCCCGTGCAAGGACCAAACCTTAAGCCCGCGTCCAGCATGGCGTGTATGGCGTCACGAGCGTGTCGTGTGGCATGGGGCAATCCCACGCGAATGAGCGAATCGTCCAGGTCGGACAAGGCGAGTTTTATCATGGCCACCTCTTCTGATAGATAACACATATGAGTGTAGCACCTACGCATGCAAAAAAGGTGAGCAGAAAGGGGTAACCCCTTTTGACTCACGCACAAAGAAGTAGAATGGTTAAAACTACAGCCTGGACCGAGAGGAACATACACATGAAGCTCGCCATCGGAAACGACCATACCGCCGTGGACCTCAAGAACACCATTAAGGCACACCTTGAACAACGGGGAATCGAGGTCCTAAACGTGGGAACCGACTCGTGCGAGAGCTTTGACTATCCGCTAAGCGGCTATAGAGTGGGAAAGCTCGTGGCCTCCGGCGAGGTGGACGGCGGGGTCCTTATTTGCGGCACGGGCGTGGGCATTAGCCTTGCGGCAAACAAGGTGGAGGGGGTTCGCGCGTGCGTGTGCTCCGAGCCCTACACCGCAGCGCTCTCCAAGCGTCACAACAACGCAAACATAATTGCGTTTGGCGCGCGCGTCGTAGGCGACGAGATGGCCAAGCTCATTGTGGACTCGTGGATAGACGCCTCGTTTGAGGGCGGCCGCCATCAGCGCCGCATAGACCTCATAACCCAGATCGACAAGACCGGCGAGCTACCCGCCGCAGAGTAGCGATGGAACGACGGAACACCGTTTCCCGAAAACGGTGTTCCGCTCATGTTGCGAATCAGTGCCTCACGGGGAGGTCGGCCAGAACATCAAAGCGATCGATGCGGATGAGGATCTGGTCGAGGTCCAGTGCGCTCCACAGCAGCACCTTGCGTCGGTTTTCCACGTACACCATTACGTTGCGGCTGCTTCGTATGAGGTAGGACGGCGTCCATTCCATGGCGCTTATCTCGTCATACGCTATCTCTGTCTTCCTGCCAAAGAAGGGCGTGATTTCCATGCGATCGCTGTAGGTGACCACCTTATAGTGTCGCAGCAGCCACCAGTACACGGCCGAGACCACAAGAAACGCGTCAAAGAACGCCAAGGGCACCGTAGGGTGCGTGGCAAACACGCCCACCATGCACAGCCACCCAAGCAAAAGGCCCAGCACGCCCATAATTACCATAGCGATCACAAGCGAAAGCATGAGGGTTCCCGCAATCACATAGGTATCATGGTTTCTGTGATGTCGTTCCGCAATGTCTGCGTCGCTTGCCCATAGCGAGAGCCCAGCGACCAAGGGAATGACCACGGCTAGCAACACGAGGTTGGCATACAAGTCCACACTTTCCCCCTATGTCAGCAGCCTGTGCCTCACCAACGCCACTTCTTCGTCGGGCACGCCACACTCCAGCAGGTATCCCTCAACGCCGCCATGTTCTTCTTCCATGGCATCGAACACGTACGAGATGGCTTGTGGGTCGGAGGACATTCCTTGGCGCAGATCGCCACGCGACGCATCGAACCAGTCTTCCCTAAACGCCTCGTCTCGCATGAGGTTGGGCCACGACTGCGCGTAATCGGCCATAATGTCCCACTTGTCCACTCCAGCCAAGCTTAGGAGCAGCATGGCAAGAATACCCGTGCGATCCTTTCCAACTGCGCAATGAAAGAGCACGCAGCCCTGCGGCGCATCGGCAATAAACTTAAAGCACGACCGAATGCCCTCGTAGTTCTCCAATATGCACTCGTACACGTACTGGAGGTTGAAGTCTCCCTCAGAGAACATCTTCTCCATCTGCTCCACGTCGGCAGCGTTTAGACCCAGCAGAGGAATGTTTGCATACACGACGTCTTTACCCAAGGAGACGTTGGGAAACTGTTGGGCCTCCGATTCGTCTCGCAAATCCAAAACCGCACGGACGCCATATGAGTACAGCATCTTTGCGTCCCATGCAGACAACCTCCCCAGACCATCTGCCCGTAAGAAACGGTGGTGCTGTGTGCGACCTCCGTTTGCCGTGGGGTAACCTCCCAAATCCCGCACGTTAAATGCGCCGTCCAAGGGCAATCGTCTCCAGGGTTGTTCGTAAGGGTCCATGACGTCCTTTCGTCCTACCCACACAGGGGTGCCGTACAGTTTAATATACCTACTTTAGCACCACTTTCCCGGAAACGGTGTGCCACATGGTACGGCGTTTCCGGGAAAGTGGTGTTTCATTAGACAGTTGCCTTTTTTAGGTTCTTCTTTATGGCGTCAAACACGTCCTCGTCTCCCTGCAAGACAAACCCTTCGCCGCGCTTGAAGTTCTCCTTGGCAACAGAGATCATGAGCTTGATGCGATTGAGCTGGTTTACCTCGCTCGCACCGGGGTCGTAGTCCACGGCAACGACGTTGCTCTGAGGATGCAGCTGGCGCAGTCGCTTTATTACGCTCTTGCCAACCACGTGATTGGGAAGGCAGGCAAAGGGCGAGGCGCAAACTATGTTGGGCGTCCCCGTCTCTATGAGCTCGATCATCTCGGCGGTGAGCAGCCATCCCTCGCCCATGGTGTTGCAGAGCGAGAGCACCGTCTCGGCCTTCTTTCCCAGCTCGAAGATCTGCGCGTACGGCTCGAACCTCTCGCTCGCCTCCAGCATCTGGTTTATGGGGTTGCGCATCGAATCGATTATTGCAATGCCAATGCCATGCGTAAGGCGATTCTTGGCCTTGGTGCCCAACTCGTGCTTAAGGTTGATCTGGTTGGAGGTTCCAAACAGGAAGAAGTCCAAAAGGCCGGGCACGTTTACCTCGCACCCCTCGGCCTCGATGACCCGCACCACGTCGTTGTTTGCCGTGGGATGGAACTTTACCAAGATCTCGCCCACCACGCCCACGCGCGGCTTGGACCGGTCGTTCACCAAAGGCAGTGCGTCAAACGCGTCTATGGTCTGCTGGCACAGTTCGTAGAAGGCCTTGCGCGAGACCTGGGGTATCTGCACCTTTGCACGACCCATCATGGTCTCGTAGAGCTTGTCCGCAGAGCCAGGAACCTCCTCGTAGGGACGTACGCGATACAGGCACTGCATGATGAGGTCGCCATAGAGAATCGCATATATGCCCGCCATTATGAGGCTGGGCTTGATGATCTTGAACCCGGGGTTGCTCTCGTCCAAACCGCCGGCGACGGAAAGCGAGACAACCGGAATCTCGGGATGGCCCGAGTCCTTGAGCGCCTTGCGAATGAGCGCTATGTAGTTGGTGGCGCGACATCCGCCACCCGTCTGCGAAATGAGCACCGCCGTGCGGCTGAGGTCGTACTTGCCCGAGAGCACGGCGTTCATGAGCTGCCCCGTAACCAGGATGGATGGGTAGCATATGTCGTTGTTTACGTACTTGAGGCCGGCATCCACTGCCCCGGGATCAACGGAGGGCAGGAGCACCAGGTTGTAGCCCGCATAACGCAACGCGGCTTCCAGCAGCTCAAAGTGGATGGGAGACATCTGCGGCGCAAGGATGGTATAGCCATCCCTCTGCATCTGCTCGGTATAGCGGACCTTGTTGAACGCCGCACTCTTGGACGGCCTATACACGGGCGGGCGATGCTTGAGGTCGGTGTCCCTCATCTGCTCCATGGTGCCGTCGGCCATGCGCACGGAGGAAGGCTCGGCCTCCTGCGTCTCGCCACGCTCGCACAAAAGCTCCAGCTGCTCGCGCTCCTCGGCAAGCGCCGCCATGAGCGAACGCACGCGGATGCGCGCCGCGCCAAGGTTGGACACCTCGTCTATCTTAAGCACCGTGTATACCTTGCCGCTTGCCTCCAGAATCTCTTCCACCTGGTCGGTGGTCAGGGCGTCGAGGCCACAGCCAAAGCTGTTGAGCTGAATGAGGTCCACGTCGTTGCGCGTGGCCACAAATCGCGCGGCACGATAGAGTCGCGAGTGATACATCCACTGGTCCACCACGCGAATGGGACGCTCCGGTTCCATCTTGTGCGCCACGCTGTCCTCGGTAAGAACGGCAAACCCAAAGCTGTTTACCAGCTCGGGAATGGCATGGTTGATCTCGGGGTCGTTGTGGTAGGGGCGTCCCGCAATCACGATTCCGTGGGCGTCGTTCTGCTCGATCCAGGCAAGCGCCTCGTCGCCCATGCGATGGATCGTGTCCTTAAACTCGATGTCTGCCTGCCAGGCATGCTCAACCGCCTCGTCAATCTCCTTGCGCGATATGTGGGTACCCCTAAAGCGGCCCTTGCCCTCGGCCGCATCCTGCTCCCGTTGCACCGAGATGACCTCGTACAGGCGCCGCTTGAGCTCGCGCTTGTTGTCGTAGGGCAGGAAGGGCGCAAGGTACTGCACCTTGGCATCGGCAAGCTCGTCCACGTTGAGCTCGAGCGCCTGCGGATAGCTCATCACAATGGGGCAGTTGTAGTGGTTGGTGGCGTTTTCGTCCTCCTGGCGCTCCCAACGTACGCACGGCATCCAAATGAAGTCCACGTCCTTGGCAAGCAGGTTCATAATGTGCCCATGGCTGAGCTTGGCGGGATAGCATACGGACTCGCTTGGCATGGACTCTATGCCCGCCTCATAGATGCGCTTTGTGGATTGGTCCGAGAGAACCACCGAGAAGCCAAGCTTGGTAAAGAACGCATGCCAGAACGGGTAGTTCTCGTACATGTTGAGCGCACG
>JAUMWL010000142.1 GCA_030529665.1 Coriobacteriales bacterium | reverse complement strand
TGAGCTCGATCTCCTTGGCGACGGAGACGCCGTCGTTGGTGATGGTGGGAGCGCCATAGGAGCGCTGCAGCGCAACGTAGCGGCCCTTGGGACCCATGGTGGTGGTTACTGCATCGGCAAGAGTGTTAACACCCTTGGCCAGCTTGGCACGCGCCTCGGTGCCAAAAACAATGTCCTTAGCCATTTTTCTTATCTCCTAAACTCAGCTCCCGCGCTCGGCGGGCAGACAATTACCAAACTGCGTTTGACGCTAGTCAACTACGACGGCGTAGATGTCGTCGGCACGAAGCAGGAGCAGGTCCTCACCGTCCACCTTGACCTCGTTGCCACCAAACTTGCCATAGAAGACCTGGTCGCCAACCTTTACGTCTACGGGAATGCGATTGCCATTGTCATCGCGCTTGCCCTCGCCCACAGCTACGACCTCGCCGCGCTGCGGCTTCTCCTGTGCGCCGGAAGAGATGTACAGACCGGTAGAGGTCCTCTCCTCCTTGGGTGCGGGCTTAACGAGCACGCGATCGCCCAAAGGCTTAAGTGTCATGGTGCATTACCTCCTCATTTGACGCGCTTGACGCGCCGTACTCTTGCGAGACACAGTCATATTTTGGTTGCGCCTCAGATACAACGTTGTGTATGGTACCCACCTTTGCGGGTTTATACAACAAGACTTAGAAAAATCTCACTTTCGGCACTTAGATTTTTTAGGAATGGCACAACTTGGTGAGTCAAAAGGGGTTACCTTCTGCTCACCTTTCCCGCAAGGGTAAAGGCGCCAAACGCCACCGCGTCCAAAAGCACGATGGTGGCACCAACGGGCGTGGACAAGACCATGGACAACAGCATCCCCGCAAGGGCACATGCCACCGACACGATGGCCGAGCAAATGGTGACTCCCCTAAACGTGCGGCACACGCGCATGGCCGAAAGCGCCGGAAATACCACGAGCGCCGACAAGAGCAAGGCGCCAACCAAGCTCATGCCCATTACGATAACAAACGACACCATGATGGCAAGAGCCGTGTTGTACCTGCTGGTATGGATGCCCGTGGCACGCGCAAACGACTCGTCAAACGTAATGGAGAAGATCCTGTTGTACAGCAAGACGAAGGCTCCCACCACGACCACCGACATGGCCGCGCAGCACAGCACCTCAAACAGGCTCAAGGTAAGGATGGACGTAGAGCCAAAGAGCGAGCTGCACACGTCTCCCGACACGTTGGAGGAGGTGCTGAACATGTTCATAAGAAGGTAGCCGCCCGCCAGGGACGCAACCGACAACATGGCGATTACGGCATCACCCCTCACCTTTGCGTCCTGTCCCCGCTTGAGCAAAAGAATCGCAACCGCAACGGTGGCGGGTATGGTTATGAGCATGTTTTCCGAGAGGCCCGCGACTGCTGCCACGGCATAGGCGCCAAAGGCGACGTGCGAGAGGCCATCGCCAATAAACGAGAGGCGCTTCATCACCAGCGTTGTGCCCAAGAGGGACGAGCACAGCGCAATGAGCACGCCCACCTCAAGCGCATAGCGCACAAAGGGGTAGCTCAGGTACGACGAGAGGGTTCCCACCACGTCAGTCATTAACGGCACTTCCTCCCACGAGCTGGCGCCATGCCTGCACGGTGCCAAAGAAGGGCTTATCGGATACGCGCAGCACGTGCGACGCATGCTCCAAGGCGGCGTCCACATCGTGCGAGACAGAGATGACTCCAACGTCCTCTGCCCGCAGTCGGTTGATGGTATCGTACAGCTCCGCCGCCGCCAGGGGATCCAGCCCTGTTGTTGGCTCGTCGAGCACGAGCAGGCGCGTTGCCGCACACAGGGCGCGCGCTATGAGCACGCGTTGTCGCTGGCCACCCGACAGGTTGGAGAAAGGCTGGTTTCGCAGGTCCCAAGCTCCCACGCGCTCCAACGCCTTGCGCGTGGCCTCCTTTTCGGCCGGGCCATAAAAGGGGCGTCGTCCCAGATGGATGAGGTTGCCCGAAAGCGCAATCTCCCATACGGACGCGGGAAAGTCGCGTTGCAGCTCTCCGCGCTGCGGCAGGTAGCCAACGCTCGACGCAGAGACCCCCTCATCAAAGGCAAGGGTGCCGCGCAGGGGATCGATGAGGCCCAAAAGGGTCTTTACCAGCGTGGACTTTCCAGCCCCGTTTTGGCCTATGACGCACAGGAGGTCTCCCGCACCAACCTCAAAGCTTATGTTCTCCGCAACGGCCTTGCCTTCGTACCCAACGGCAAGGTCTTGGGCAATTACATACGACATGCTACTTCCTCTTTGGGTCGCTCGTTATCCAAGTGCCTTGGAAAGCGTCTGCAGATTCTGCTTCATCGCAGAGAGATAGGTGACTCCCGCCTCAACGTCGCTCATCGCGGTGGATTGCAGCGAGTCCATAACAAGAATCTGCTGGTCCTTGGTCTTTGTGTTGTCGACTATGGTCTTTGCGATCTTTTGGTCGGAGTTCTCTATTACTAGTACGGCCGGGAGACCAAGCTCGTCCACCTTGGATGACAAGAACGTCACGGTGTCGAAGCTCGCCTCGGTCTCGGCGCTGCAGCCCACAAAGGCCGCATAGTACGTGAGCCCGTAGTCCTCAATAAGATACCTAAAGGGGAATCGGTCGCCAAAGAGCACGGTGTGGGTGCGGGCGGAATCCACCACGGACTGGTACTCGGTGTCCAAGCTCGCGAGCTGATCGCAGTAATCGCGTGCGTTGGCCGCATAGTCCTGCGCATTTGCGGGGTCTGTGGCCTCAAGCTCTGCGGCCATGGCCTCAACGACCAGCTGGGCGTTGCGCAGCGAGAGCCACACATGCTCGTCGTACTCCGTCTCGTCTGCGGAGGCCTCCTCGTTGCCGGAATCCTCCTCTCCCTGCATGCCTTCCACAACCTCCTCCTCGCGCACGGCCGACCCCACGCAATCCATGAGGCTCACGGTGCGCAGGTTTGGGTTGGTCGCGTTCTGGAGGGCGCCTGTTACCCAGGTGTCGGACGTGCCGCCCACGTATACGAGCAAATCGGCGCTTCCCACCTTGGCTATGTCCTCAACGGTGGGCTGATAGCTGTGCAGATCTACGCCATCATCGAGCAAAAGCTCGAGGTTGATGGCGTCGGTGTGCTCGCCAATAATCTGGCGCGCCCAGTCGTAGGAAGGAAAGGTGGTGCACACCACCGACAGCTTGCTTGTGTCTTGCTGCGTGGAAGCGTTTCCATCGCCCGCCGAGCAGCCGACAAGTGCGCCAAGGCACAGACACAACGCCACAAGCACCGCAAAGGTGCTTACAATCCTCTTCATTCTTGCTCCAATCGCTATGCGGTACGACATGCCGCGCAGTGCCCATAAAGCACGGAGCGTTCCGTCTCAACCTCGAACCCGTGGTCCACGTACACATGCTTGGCAAACGAGCGCAGCATGTTGCAGTCCAGAGGCTCCACCTTGCCGCAGTCCATGCACACTAGCTGACCGCACGGCTCGTGGGGACGAATGCGGTAGCAGGCCTCGTTGCCCGCGCCGACCAACTTAAGGACAACGCCTTGGCTGGCCATGGCCTCAAGGTTTCGGTACACGGTTGTGTGGCCTACGGGAGTTTTGCCCTCTTCCAGCAGCGCGCACACGCGACGTACGGTAAGGTAATGCCCCGTGTTTGAGACGAGGCACTGACGAATGAGCTCCCTTTGCTTGGTGTTGTACGATCTGCGCTCCGACATTCCCTCTCCAATATGAATATGAATTTCGTTTTCATATTATGGGGCCAAGCGCAAATGTCAAGTGACAAAAGTGATTCTTCAGAGTGCCGGGCGATGGGGATACTCCCCTTCGCCCGGCTGGTACCTACCGCACCATTTGATCAAAGGTGATGAGCCGCGCCTCCATGACAGATGCGAGCTCCTGGCAACCAGCGGTAAAGCCAGCTTGCGAGAACAGCCATCGCAACGTAGTGGCATCACCATTTGCAAGCGAGGCGCGGGCATCAAGCTTGAGCAATTGGTCGGCAGAGGTCTGCGCGCCTCGCCACTTGCACTCCGCCACCATTGCCGTCCTTTTTTCATCCAGAGCTACTATATCTATCTCCGCCTGACTGCGGGTCCTAGGGTCATTCCCCCACCAGCGGCCCACGTTTGTGAACTCAAACTCCAAGGACCCTTGTGCGAGTTGGCGCCACAACCAGTCGCAACATATTCGCTCGAACACGGGTCCCATATGCTCGGGAAGGGATGTCATAATGCGATTGGTCATGCGGTCTCCCAAGCCACGCTCTATGAGTGTTTGGCGTGGTCGAACAAACTTATACCAGAACAAGAACAAGGGATCCGCAATCCTCCAAACTGCTCTTCGTTTCCCATCACCGGTAATCGGCTCTTCTCGATCAACAAGCCCAAGACGCACAAGCTCCTTGAGGTAGTAATCGAGACCTCTAGAATCCATACCCACTTTTGTCGCGATTTGATTATGCCTAGATGCACCATCAGCAATGGCGGACAGAACCGCATTGTACGGCCCCGCCTTGCTCACCTCTTGCTTGAGCAAGTTTGTGGGCTCTTCGTATAGCAAGGCACTTGGCTCAAGAAACATTCTTTGAACATTGTCTTCCAGCGAAATACCATCGCGATACTGTTGCAGATACAACGGTACCCCGCCCACCATGCCATACAGATTCGCCACGTCATACGCAGGTGTACTTGCAAAGAAGTCAAGCGACTCAAAGAAGTCAAACGGCTTGAGCTCTATTTGGGCAGTCCTCCTGCCATAAAGGGGGCTATTGCGATTAAGCAGCTGCTCCTTCATAAAGGAGAGGGACGAGCCACACAGTATGAGGAACAGACCGGACTCCCCCTGGTTGCGATCAATAACCGCTTGCAAGATCGACGGAAATGCCGTGTAGGATTGCGCGAGATAGGGCAACTCGTCAACAACAAAGACACAGCGTTTGTCTCGCGCATACGCAAACACCGCCTCAAGCGCCGTCTGAAAATCTGGATAGACAGGCGCAGTCTCTATGTCCGCGTCGGGATGCTGCATGGAATAGACAGCCTGGCTGAGGAGCCGTAGGTTAGCTGAAGCGTCGTCTTCTATGGCAGTGTAGTATCCACAAGGCAACTCGCGGACAAACTCACTGATGAGCGATGTTTTGCCCACTCGACGTCGGCCGTATATGCCCACGCATTCAAATCTTTGCGAATTGTAGTGATCGCGCAATACGGAGAGCTCTCGCTCTCGCCCAATAAACATTACCAAATCTCCTTTGCCAAAGTACACATTGCCAAAGTATACTTTGGCAAGAGCAATCGCCATGTCATGACGATCGACTGGACAACGGAATCGAAAAGCGGCGGCCAAGCAAAGGGGAGTATCCCCTTTGCTTGCCCACTAATCACGACGTGTACTCGACCACCACGCCATCCCCTTCGCGTGGGGTGGGCAGGCGCCCCGCATCGCGGAGCGCCTTGCGCAGGATGAACTCCACCTGCGCGTTTGCACTGCGCATATCGTCCGCCGCCCATTTAAGGATGGCATCCCAAACCTCGGGGTCTATGCGCAAAGGATATTGCTTTCGCTTGCCCATGGCGAACCTCTCGATAGTCTACTGATACAGAGTCCCCGTGTTTACCACTGGCTGTGCCTCGGAGTCGCCGCAAAGGACCACCATGAGGTTGGATGCCATCACGGCCTTGCGGTCGTCGTCGAACTCAACCACGCCACCCTCGGAGAGCTGCGAAAGCGCCATGTCCACCATGCTCACCGCGCCTTCCACGATCTTCTTGCGGGCGGCGATGATGGCCTCGGCCTGCTGACGCCTGAGCATGGCCTGGGCAATCTCCTGTGCGTAGGCGAGGTGCGTCAGCCGCGCGTCGTCCACCTCCACGCCGGCTACCTCGAGCTTGCGGTCCAGCTCGGCCTTGAGCGTCTCGGAGACCTCCTCAATGTTGGTGCGCAGCGTGATGGAATTGGCGTTGGTATCGTCATCCTCCATATGGTCGTACGAGTACAGCGATGCCACATGGCGAAGGGCCGTCTCGGTGATCATCTCCACATAGGACTCGTAGTCGTCCACGTCAAAGAGCGCCTTGGCGGTGTCGGCCACGTGCCACACGATGACGGTGGCAATCTCTATGGGATTGCCCATCTTGTCGTTGACCTTTATGCGCTCGCCCGTGTAGGTACGTGCACGCACCGAGATCTTTGAGTCGTGACGGTGAACCGCCGCCCCCGCTGCCTCCGTAGTAGTAGCGCCAGCCGCGCTCGAACGGCCCAAGCTCTTGGCATAGAACGGATTCGCCCACTTAAGGCCGTCGTCCCGCACGGTTCCCACGTATTTGCCAAACAGCACGCACACGCGCGCCTGACCGGGCTGCAAAGTGAAGAACCCCCTGCGGGCGATCGATGTTGCCACAAGCAGGACAAAACCAAGAAGCATGAGGGGGAAAGGTGAAGGTCCTGGCCTGTACCATTCGTCCCACATAATGAGGTTAATGAACGACATAACAAGCAGCAGCAGGGACACAATGTAGCCCGCAACTACCACCAGCAGCATGGCCCAGCCACTTGCCGCATGGGCCTTCTTCTCCACGCTCATCATACTGCCTTTCTCGACCGGTCCTCCCCATGAGGTCCTGACGCATTCATTATGATATCAATCTAGTTTCTTGTCAAGCGCATCTTGCAGGAGCTTGCCCGAAAAGGGGCCCCAGGCAATGGGTACTGCCCCCGTGCGCAGGGTTTGGTTGCCCCTACTTCCGGGGTGTTTGTTCTAGGGACGGCCTGACCGGCACGCCAAGAGGCGGCACGCAACGCCTTGCTGAATGGTCAACCACCCGCCAATTGTTCCGCCAACCGCCCCATGAATAGCTTCTATCCATGCTACTCGTTCGCCCGCCGGCTCTAACTGCCCGATTCCTAAGAGTTGCCCGACAATCTTTGCTAAGCTGATGCAAATCCACTAAACAAGGAGCCGTTATGCCAACCACCGTAAGCATAAGTGAGCCGCATCTGTTTATTGCCTCGTTTGCGATCCTCGTCGCGGGCATAGTCCTCGCGTTTGCAAAGACGCCCGTAGGACCGGCCCCCGGCAAGTACATAAACCGCGTAACGCTGCTGGTATGCGTGTTCTTTAGCGCAGCTGCCTTTAGCTTTGGCCTGTTTGTTAACGCCGAGACGCTCGGCTGGAACAACTTTGCCACGCCCTTGTCCAATTCTTTGCGCATGATGCATTCAGGCGGCACCATTCCCAAGCTGGATAACGGCGGCATCCCCATCCAGCTCTTTGACGCCATCGTCTTTTACGAGCAGGTAATATATCTCTTTGCGCCAGTCTCTACGCTCATTGCCATCGCGCAGCTGCTACAAGAGGCGGGCTCGTTTGCGCGCATGCGCAGGAGGTCGGTGCTGCGTGACACGTTTGTGCTCACTCCCCTCAACTCTCGTACGTTGGAGCTCGCAAAGGACATCCAGCGTTGCTACAAGGACCGAGTTCCCGGGCAGTCGCGCCGTGCCAACATTGTGTTTGCGGGAGTAAAGGCAAAGGGAGACGAGCCGCTGATGGACGGCGTTCGCGAGCAAGGCTGCGTTACCTTGGAGCAGCCTCT
>JAUMWL010000289.1 GCA_030529665.1 Coriobacteriales bacterium | reverse complement strand
CCAAGGCCGACAGCTGGTTCAGCCATGTGGCCGTTGAGGTTCCGGGCGAGGACGGCTGGAACGAGTGGCTCGAGCCGGTGGACGCCGACGACTACGCGGCACTGGCATAGGGAGCGGTGCTCGAGGTCTGCAGAAGGGGAGCTTCGTCATGGTCTTCTACTTCACCGCGACGAGCCCAACCCCAACGCCCGGTATCGCAATCCGCACGTCACGCTTGCGGACCTCGCTGCGGCGAATTGCCAGCTCTGACTCGCGCCGAGTGGATGCCGTGCCACAAGTCGGCGTCAAGGTGAGAGCTGGCACCATGTGGAGCACCATCCCCAGATGCTGTTCTGCGATTAACCGAAGACCGTAATGCGGAAGCGCTCCCCACCGCTCGCATGCCGATGACCTGCTCCTCAGGTTCCCGTATGCGTTATGGTCGGGTTTCCGAGACACGGCGAAAAACCATGCATATGATGCATGAAATAAGATTGCCATATAGCATTTGTAATGATAGAGGAGGCTGCCCATAAGAGGGCAGTATCGTCGACGAGAGAGGATCCATCATGACGAAGACGCTGGTGGCATACTTCAGCGCAAGTGGGACGACCGCGCGCGTGGCGAAAGACCTGGCGGAAGCGATCGGTGCCGACCTCTTTGAGATCGCTCCCGAGACTCCCTACACGCGGGCGGACCTGAACTGGAACGACAGGGGCAGCCGCAGCTCCGTGGAGATGGGTGACGACGCGTGCCGCCCCGCCCTTGCGACGACCGTGGCGGACATGGGCGCCTACGACGTGGTGTTCGTGGGCTTCCCCGTATGGTGGTATGTGGAGCCGCGCATCATCGACAGCTTCCTCGAGGCTCACGACCTTGCGGGCAAGACGGTGGTGCCCTTCGCCACGAGCGGCGGCAGCGGCTTGGGCCAGGCTTCTCAGCGCATGCAGACGCTCGTTCCCGATGCGCGTGTGCTCTCGGGCGGCCTCCTGAATGGCAGGCCATCGAAGACCCAGCTGGCCAACTGGGCAAGCGAGGCGCTGCGATGAGGATTCTGGTGTTGCAGGGCAGTCCCAACAGGCGCGGCTCGACGGCCTTGTTATGTGACGAGTTCGAGCGTGGGGCGCGGGAGGCTGGCCACCAGGTGGAGCGCGTCGACGTGGCACAGGCGAACATCCGGCCCTGCACGGGCTGCGTGACCTGCGGCTACGAGGGTCCCTGCGTGCAGCATGACGGCATGGACGACCTGCGGCGGAAGATACTCTCGGCAGACATGCTGGTGCTTGCCACGCCGCTCTACTACTACGGCATGACGGCGCAGCTCAAGACGGTGGTCGACCGGTTCTGCAGTGCGAACTCCTCCATCACGGGCCGTCGCCTGCGTTCCGCGCTCCTCGCGGTCGCCTGGAACGCGAACGAATGGACCTTCGATGCGCTCGAGGCCCATTACGACACGCTCGTGCGCTACCTGCACTGGCAGGACAGCGGCCGGGTGCTGGGGCGCGGCTGTGGCAGCCTTGGGATGACACGTTCGACGCGCTATCCTCAGGAGGCCTACGAGCTGGGGCGCAGCCTGTGAGCCTGTGAGAGAGGGCCAGACCCCAACATAACACTCCGTGCGTCGGGCGGCATCCCTGAGCGGGTTCAGGGGTGCCGCCGATGCGATGCGTCCCCTGCGCCTCCGAGGCATCCGGAGAGGGGAGCCGGTGCTCGCCGGCTGGGTGAGCCCTGTCGTCTCATATCCCCAGCGAGAGCTGGGAGCCCTGCGCGAGCAGGCTCCTCTGCGACGCCTGGCTCACCTCGTCGCCATCGCGCAGGTGGCCGATGAGCAGCGGGCTCTCGGGATCGTGGGCGTGCAGGTAGTTGTCGAGTGCCTTGACGTGGTCTCTGTTCGCGTAGCAGTAGCGGCATCCGTTGGGGCAGGAGTCATACGCGCCCACGTCGCGCGACTCGAAGCACCCGCAGCCCGCGCGCTGCCCCACGTACCCCTCTTCGAAGCGCCTGAGCAACCAGGGGGCGTACCACTGCGCGGTA
>JAUMWL010000141.1:4096-7593 GCA_030529665.1 Coriobacteriales bacterium | reverse complement strand
GCCTCGTTTTGGCGGGCATACGCCTTGGCAAAGTCACACATCGCCGTCTCGAACACAGAGGACCGTCCCAAGTAGGCTGCTATGGCATGTCGGTTGCCCGTGCGGGCATGCGCGTGCGCCAAGGTCCAGCCACACGCCTTACAGAACTTGCACAGCGTCTTTGCATCGCCCGACTTGAGCCATGCCAGCCCGGCAGTGGCATCTAGCTGCCTTGCATAGAAGTCGCGCTGGGTGCCATCGGGCGCCACACAACTTGCCCAGCCCAGGAACATGTCTTCCCTGGCTTGCAGGACGCGCTGACCGCTAACGACACGCTGGGCATGGTTTACATCAGACGGCTTTGCCACGTAACGATAAAGCGCCGACTCCACGGCCTCTTTTACTCCCAGAGCCAAAACATCGTCTTTGCTGGGCCCCTCCAGCAATACCACGAACTCCTCCAAGCCCTTGTCGTTTGCAACGGGCACGGCTCCCAACATGGAATACGAGCCAAGAACAGACGCTGCCTTGGAGCTTAGGCTTGAGCAATAGCCTTCCCACATGCCGGGATAGCTCTTGCGTAGGTCGAGCATTGCCTCTTGGCCTTCGCCTTTGCGCATAAGGGCAGCGATTCTTTTGCCAAACCTCCTCTGGGCATGGCGCACCGCCTTTTTGCCAAACAGGTCCTGAACATCCAAGCTGGCTTGCCACATCCGTACGGTACCCATGTTTGCAAACTCGCGCATTGCCTCCCTATATGCCCGGGCAGCCAGACGCACCGCGCTCCTTCGCGCTGAGCCGCTGAACCCATACACGCGGCCGCAGATCTCTATGCTCGCGCACAGCCGGGCGACGTCCCATTCCCAAGGACCGCGGCATGTCTCGTCAAAGCTCAGGATGTCGAAGCTTGCCCTTTTTGCCGACGTTGCCACGATGCCAAAGTTGGCCATCTGTGCATTGCCACACAGCTGCACTTCAATGCCTGTGTTGGGCATGTGGGACAAGTCGTCGGCCATGGTGGTAACCTCGGCGCAAAAGCGATCGAAGGCATTTTTTGCCAACGAAGTCGACTCTCTTCTGTTGGAGAGGGGCGTCCAAGAAGACAGCACGTCGCGCGGCACGGCCTTGCGTATGGTCTTGCCATACGAGGCGCTCTTTTTCTTTGCCGTGGGAATGTCTTCTTGCAAAACCTTGTCCCGGCCCATTACTATCCCCTATCTACAGCGTTCACAACGTCGGCTATTATACATGCTCAGCATAGGGACCGGTATCCACCATAAAGCCCACTAGGCCAATGACCTCTCCCTCGCTCCACAGCGGCATCTTGGATATGCTTATGCTGCGCATCTGGCCATCCGCGCGTACGGTACGGCCTGTTGCTCCAAGCACCTTCTCGCCCCTTAGCACGCGTTGCTCGTCCTTTGCAAAGTGTGGGTTGTGCGTCCACCCAAGGTCCTCGTCGGTCTTTCCCAAGATGGCCTCCACCGAAGAGAGCCCATAGTACTCGAGGAAGCGGGAGTTGGCACCGAGGAATCGCAGTTTGGAGTCCTTCCAAAACACGTATCGCTCGGTTATGTCCAAGATGCCCGAAAGCAGCACGTCGTCCGAGAGGTGACCCGCAACCGACTCGCGCTGCCTCTCCAGACCTTCCAGGTCCAGATCGCGCATGCACGAGAGGTACTGCGTGTGCCCGTCCATGTGGGCCGGAATTATCATAAACAGCTGCTCCTCGTAGCGGTTCTCGCTCAGCGCAAAGAACACGTCGGCCACGTGCGTGGTGGAGCTCTGGCGTATGCGGTCGCCCACGGTGTCCAGGTCGTAGAACCGCAAGAAGCGCGCTTGGTCGTCGGGATGAATGAACGTGTCGCAGAACGCGTCAATCTCGTCCTGTGGCGTTGCGCCAGCGCGCAGGGCATTGTACCTGGGAACGTTGAGGTAGATGTTGCGCCAGGTCTGGTCCGTTACGTCTAGCAGGTCGATGCGCTTAAAGATGGTGTAGAGGAAGCTCATGGACTGCTCCAGGAGCCTGAAGTTGTTAAACTGCGAGTACTTGGTCACGCTTAGGATCTCGACCAAATACGCTTCCTTGCCATCGGAGTCCTCCACAAAGGTAAGGCCCACGGTATAGAAGCTGCCCTCAATTACGAAGTCGATCTGCTGCGCCGTGCGCTTGGACTGCGTCTTTGAGGCGACGTAGAGAATCTTGTTGCGAATGGCGGGCGCGGACCTGGAGATGAGGTGCGAGAAGTCTTCGAGCCGGCTGCACCCGTACTTTTGGGCAAACCTATAGAACGCCGTGTTTGCCGACAAGAACTTAAAGCTTTGCCCGCGAATCTCTATGATGGCAAAGGGCTGCGTGCCCTGAAAATGCGCCGCCTCCACGCCATAGATGCTGGTACGCGTGCCGTCGATGAGGTTCACCTTGCCAAGGGAGTCGTAGTATCGCTGCATCTCGGCGGTCTCGTGGCGGCTGGCCGTCTGGTCCAGATGCGCCATTATCTCCTCGTGCCGCATGGGCTTGCCAAAGTAGTAACCTTGGGCCTTCTCGCATCCCACTGCCTGGAGGAACAGGTATTGGTCGTAGGTCTCGACGCCCTCGCAGAGGGTCTGGAGGTTGAGGCGCTTTACCATGCTGATGGCGTCGGCAACGATCACGCGCGCGCGTTCGTTCTCCTCCACCTCGCGCAGCAGGGACATGTCGAGCTTTACCACGTCGAAGCTCGTGCCCTCCAGAACCTGCAGGCTGGAGTAGCCGCTGCCAAAGTCGTCCAGGTAGAGCTTGAACCCCGCCTTCCTGAACTTGCTTATGCCCTCGTTGAGCTTGCTGGAGCTGTGTGCCAAGGCGCTCTCGGTTATCTCGATGTGGACTTGGTCAACGGGCACGTTGTATTTGAGCATGGCGTTTGTGACGACCTCAAACATGTCGCAGAGCTCGAAGTCGAGCCGACTGAGGTTTATGCCAAAGGGTACGTTTATGCCGCGCTTGGAGGCTTCGCTCCACTGCTTGCATGCCAGGCGCACCACCTCGGCATCCAGCTTGTGGATGAGCTGTCGGCGCTCGAGCTCCGGCACAAACTCGTCCGGGCGCAAGAACCCGTATTCCTCGGACTCCCACCTGGCAAGAACCTCCACCTCGCAGATCATGCCCGTGAGCACGCGAACGATCGACTGCGCATATGCGCGAATCTCGCCACGCGCGATGGCCTCGTCCAAGTGCTCCACCACGTATGTGCGACGGTTGTACACCGTCTCGATCCCTTGGTCAAACAGACGCGAGAAGGCATGCCCGGTGTAGCGTATGTCCTCGAGCGCGTAGCGGGCGCGCACCATGGCATCCTCAAACGTGGCCCTCGATTTGAGCTTGCAATAACCACCTTTTAGCACGAGGCCATCCGCCTCGTCCGCCGAGGGGAGCTCGCGGTTTATTGCCTCCAGCATGTGCTCCACGTCGCGTGTGAGCATGAGGGCTGCAAAGCCGCCCGACGACTCGAAGCGGCCCAGCACCTTTGTGTGCACAT
>JAUMWL010000141.1:0-3996 GCA_030529665.1 Coriobacteriales bacterium | reverse complement strand
TAGTCGTAGCGCTCGTCAAACACGCGACGGGTCTTCTTCTCGCTGCGAGGAAGCACGCCCTCCTCCACGATCTTTACCAGCGGCGTAAAGCCAATGCCGTGCTTTACGCGACGCGCCACACGACCGCGCAGGTCCTCCCAGTCCACCGAGCCGTTTGTCTCTACATAGATGCGCATGGTGTCGCGGCCATCCAGGTGAGAAAGGCGAATCTGATACTCGCTCGAGACCTCAGGGAAGGTTGCGAGAATCTCTTCAATCTGGGCCGGGAACACGTTTACGCCATGAATCTTCATCATGTCGTCGGAACGTCCCGTGATGGTGTCGATGCGCGGGTGCTCGTTGTGGCCGCATGTGCACTCGCCAGGGATGATGCGGCTGAGGTCGTGGGTGCGGAAGCGGATGAGCGGCGCGCCTTCCTTTACCAGCGTGGTGAGCACAATCTCGCCCCACTCGCCGTCGGGCAGCACCTCGCCCGTCTTTGGGTCGATGATCTCAAGATACACGTAGTCGCTCCACACGTGCATGCCGTGCGTGTGCTGGCAGTTGATGCCAATACCTGGGCCATACACCTCGGTGAGGCCGTAGATGTCGTAGTACTCCACGCCCAGGCCGTCGCAGATGCGCTTGCGGATCTTCTCTCCCGAGCGCTCGGATCCGGTGATGAGCTTCTTGAGCCTGATCTTGTCTCTGAGCCCGCGCCGCTCGATCTCCTCGGCCAAGAGGAGCGCGTAGCTCGCGGTGGCGGTGAGCACGGTGGACTCCATGTCGATCATAAACTGGATCTGCTTCTCGGTGTTGCCCGGGCCCATGGGAATAGCCATGGCGCCAAGCAGCTCGCAGCCCGCCTGGAAGCCAATGCCAGCAGTCCACAGGCCGTAGCCCGGGGTGATTTGCACGCGGTCCTCGGGCGTGACGCCGGCGTACTCGTAGCACCGCGCAAACTGGATGGCCCAGTCGTCCACGTCCTTTTGGGTGTAGGGAATGATTACGGGCGTGCCCGTGGTGCCGCTGGAGCTGTGGATGCGCACGATTTCGCGCTGCGGCACGGCGGAGAGTCCCAGCGGGTAGGCCTCGCGCAGGTCCTGCTTCTCGCTAAAGGGCAGTGCCAGGAAGTCCTCTACGCTGCTTACGCCGGTAATGCCCGCCTCGCGCAGCCGTTTTCCATAGAAGTTGTTTGATGCCAGCAGGCGCTGGATTTGGGTGTTCACCTGCGCAAGCTGCGCGTCGCTTATTTGCACGGTCTTCTCCTTCTCTTGGTGTTATCGAATAGTTTGAGCAAAAAGGGGTTACCCCTTTTTGCTCACCTAGGCATAGCGTAGGGCGCGGAGGTTGAGGTCGAGGAACTTTGGCGGCACGAGCCTCTTTATTGCGCGCTCGATGTCTTCTGGGGTGAGCTGTAGGGCACCGCCGCGCACGGCCGCACCTAGGAGCACCACGTTGAGGCACTTGGCCGAGCCCAAGTCCTGCTCGGCCTGTCGCGCGTCCACAACCACGAGGTTGGGTACCGTAGCGTGCAGGTGATCCATGATCGCCGCCACGTCGTAGGCGGGACCTCCCACCGTGGCGCTCACCGGCACGATTGCACGATTGCTTACGACCACGGTGCCGCCCTCGCGCAAAAACCCCAGCTGACGCACGGCCTCGGCGGGCTCAAAGGCGAGGATGAGGTCTGCGCGTCCACGGCCGATGAGCGGTCCGGCCACGCCCTCGCCTATGCGCACGTGACTAAAGACGCTTCCCCCGCGCTGCGCCATGCCAATGGTCTCGGCCGTCTTTACCGGCAGGCCCTTGTCCATGGCCGCTGCGGCCAGAAGCTTGGATGCAAGTACCGTGCCCTGGCCACCTACGCCGCACAGGATGATGTTGTCACTCATGGCCTACTCACCTCCGTGGATCGCCTTGGTGGGACAGATCTGCATGCACAGCGTGCAGCCCGTGCACTGGGTGCTGTCTATAACGGCCTTGCCGTCTGCCAGCGAGATTGCCGGACATCCCAGCTCTTGTATGCAGCGCCTGCAGCCAACGCACGCGCTCGCATCCACCTGGCAGCCTCCGTCTGGTCGGGCCAGCACCACGCAGGGCGACTTAAAGATGATGGCCTTTACGCCGGGCTTGTCTGCCACCTCGCGCACCGTGCGTACGGCACGCTCGTGGTCAAGCGGGTCGACCGTCTCCACCGTGGTAAGGCCTATGGCGCGAAGCACCGCCTCTATGCTTACGGCCTGCACGACCTCGCCCATCATGGTGCGCCCGATTCCCGGGTGCGGCTGATGTCCCGTCATGGCCGTGGTTGAGTTGTCCAGCACGACGAGCGTGAGGTCCGCCTGGTTGTAGAACGCGTTCACCACGCCCGTGACGCCGCTGGCAAAGAAGGTCGAGTCTCCCACAAAGGCAAAGCAGGTGGTGTCTGGCTCCACGCGATAAACGCCCTGCGCGATGTTGATGCCCGCGCCCATGCACAGGCACGTGTCCACCATGTCGAGCGGCTGCGCGTTGCCCAGCGTGTAGCAGCCAATGTCTCCGCAAAAGATGGTCTTGCGCCTGCCCATGGCCTTCTTTACCGCATAGAAGCTCGCGCGATGCGGGCAGCCCGCACAAAGCACGGGCGGGCGCACGGGAAGCTGCGGCGCCTCGGTTGTGCTGGTGGCTTGGCCCTCTGCGCCGCTTGTGCCGTCGCCTCCCATAAACCCGCAAATGGCCTCCCCCACCGACTCCACGGTGTTCTCGCCAGACGGCGTGACGTCGCCGGTAAGCTTGCCGCGAATGCGCGTTGGCAGGTGGTACTTGCCGCACACCTGCAGGAGCGCACGCTCAATAACGGGGTCGAGCTCCTCCACGCAAAGAACCTCGTCGAGCCCCTGCAAGAACTCAACGGCCAGTCGCTCAGGGAAGGGAAACGGCGTGCCAACCCTAAGCAGACGCACGTTGGACTGCTGACCCAGGTTCTCGCGCACGTAGGTATAGCTTATGCCGTGCGTGGCGATGCCTTTGGTGGTCTTTGCCGCTGCGGGCTCCACAAAGTTGAATCGCGAGTCGCTGAGCTCGTCTGCAAGTCGGTTGTTGCGCCACTCGATCTTTGCGTGGTTGGCCGTGGAGAGACGCGGGAAGATGACCCAGCGCGACGAGTCCTTAACGAACCCCTCCGCGTGCGGACGCTGCCACTGTTCCTCGTCCGCCACCTCGATGGCCTCGTATCCGTGGTCCACGCGCGTGGTGGGGCGCAGAAACACGGGGCTCCCCAGACGCTCGGAGAGTTTGAAGGCCTCCTGTACCATGGCGTACGCCTCGGCCACGCCCGAGGGATCGAACACGGGAACCTTTGCAAACTGGGCAAACGTGCGCGTGTCCTGCTCCGTCTGAGAAGATATGGGGCCGGGATCGTCGGCCACCACCAGCACCAGACCGCCCTTAACACCCACGTACTCCAAGCTCATGAGCGGGTCGGAGGCCACGTTGAGGCCCACCTGCTTCATGGTGACGAGCGCCCGAGCTCCGGCATAGGCGGCACCTGCTGCCACCTCCAGCGCGGCCTTCTCGTTTGCGGACCACTCCACGTACACGTCGTTGGTCTTTCGACGAGCAACGGTTTCCAGCACCTCGGTGGACGGCGTGCCCGGATAACCGGCAACAACCTGCACGCCCGCCGCCAAGGCACCGAGCGCAATGGCCTCGTTGCCCATTAGGAATTCTGTGTGCATTGACTCTCCTAGACACCTCTTTTATTGACGTAAGCATGGTAGCGCTCTTTGCGCGAAAGCGCCAATTTGGGACAAGGTATTGACGTCGCGGCAACAATTGGGCGTTACCGTTCACGGCTCGGCCAACGCGGCGGACGCTACGACATGGGCCAGGCCACATGATGGAGGGCGAAACCGGTAGAGCAAAACCGTGCGTGTGTGGCGGCTCCCATCGCGCGGGCGTGGGCGCGCTTGCCGGGATTGGGACCAGTGGCAATCGGTTTGCTGGGATTCGGAGCTGTGGCACGACGTTTTGCTG
>JAUMWL010000140.1 GCA_030529665.1 Coriobacteriales bacterium | reverse complement strand
GTCCCAATCCGAGCAACCGCCGCGTCACTGGTCCCAATCCGAGCAAAACGCCCCTACGCCTCGCGTGACAGGAGCCGCTGCTTGCGTACGGCTTTGTCCTAAACCACGCGGTTCATTCGTCTGTCCTAACGCATCAATGGCAACGCTGCCGTTTATCCGCAAGTGCGCTACAATTGTCCCTTGGACTAAGGGGGAGCCATGGCAGCAAAGAACCGCGATTTTTTGGACGAGCTCATAGACCTGCAAGCAGACTGGAACGCCTTGTCGCACAAGGGCGATGAGCTAGTTGAGCAGTTTACCGCCGACCCCTCCGAGCTGCCAGAATACGATCCCGACGACTACATGGAGCGGCCTCGCCCCAACTCCACTCTGTGCGTGTCAGGCGTCACGCGCAATCCCGAGGCGTGCAATCGCTGCATGGCGGTCTGTCCGGCAGACGCCATAACCCTCAACGGAGCGAGCCTGCGAGTGGACGACACATGCCGCCGATGCGGCCTTTGTGCCGCCGTGTGCCCAACCGAGGCGTTTCAAATTCGCAAAAACGGTCCCATGGCGCTGTATGACAAGATCGCCCGCAGCGCAACGGCCTACGAGCAGTGCTACATCACCTGCGTGCACGCCATAGACCGGCTTCCCGAGCCAAACGAAGTCGTGCTGCCCTGCGTGGGAGCGTTGTCGCGCGAGACGTGGTTCGACCTGTTGTGCGACTACCCCAATCTCAACGTATACCTGCCCCTGGGGCTTTGCGACGAGTGCAAGGTGAGCACCGGCGAAGAGGTCTTCTCTGATGCCATTGCAGTTGCGGAGGAGTGGAGCGGCGAGTCGGTGGGCTACGAGGTTGACGAGGCGGATCTTGAGCGTGAGCAAAAGCGGGCGTATAAGCGCAGCCAGTTTGTGAGCAGCATGACGCAGGCGGGCACGAGGCTTGTGTCGCGCGCGAATCCCGCATTGGCCGGCGCCCAGGCGGTGGCAAACAGGGTCAGGGCCCATTCGGCTCAGATAACGGAGCTGCAAAAGACGCTCGAGCGTGCAGTGGGCTCTCAGAACACGCAAAGCCGACGCCGGGTCCTCACACGCAACAGGCGCCTACTTATGGCGGGGCTACAGAAGTATCCCGATCTCGCAGACGAGATCTACCTGCCGTTTCCGCAGGTAGACGCGCAAATGTGCACTATGTGCGGCGACTGCGCCAAGGCATGCACCGTTCGTGCGTTGGAAGTCGACAAAACAGGGCGCGTGCTTATTGAGCCGGCGTATTGCGTAAACTGCGGCGCGTGCGCCGTTGCGTGTCCCGAAGGGGCCATCACAATGGCGGTTGCCAGTGCCGACGACTTGGTCGTGCCCGACGAGAAGGCCGAGGAGCGGGCTCGAAAGCGCGCTCGCGAGATCAAGGCAAAGGAACAAGGAAAGAAGACGCTTGCCAAGGGCCTGGACCTCTTGGAAAGCCTCGCCGACGACTATGAGACCGACGACGATTAGGCTGTCAAAAGGGGGTCTCGCCCCTTTTGACAAAAACGAAGGAGCATAATATGGCACTATCCATCGGTATTGTGGGACTGCCCAACGTTGGCAAGTCGACTTTGTTTACCGCTCTCACAAAGAAGGGCGGCCTGGCGGCAAACTACCCCTTTGCAACCATCGACCCCAACGTGGGAATCGTGGACGTGCCGGACGCGCGTCTTCAAAAGCTTGCCGACATCGTTCACCCCGGCCGCATTGTGCCGGCAACGGTTGAGTTTGTGGACATTGCCGGATTGGTAAAGGGCGCGAGCGAAGGCGAGGGCTTGGGCAACCAGTTTTTGGCCAACATTCGCAACACCGATGCCATCTGCGAGGTGGTGCGCTACTTTAGCGACCCCGACGTCATCCGCCACGAGAGCAGCGTCGACCCGCAAAGCGACATGGACACCATCCAGACTGAGCTTGTTCTTGCAGACCTCGGAACGCTCGAGCGCGCCATTCCCAAGCTGGAGAAGGAGGCCAGGCGCGACAAGGCCAACGCGCCGCGCCTGGCCATCGCAAAGCGCCTGCAGGAGTGGCTCAACGCCGGCAACCGTGCCGCGTCGATGGAGATGACCGACGAGGAAAGGGCTGCCGCGCATGACCTGTTCCTTCTTACGATGAAGCCCATCCTATACGTGGCAAACGTGGACGAGGATGCGCTGGGCGAGGAGCCGCCTGCCATCGACGGCGTTACGGTGGTGCCCATCAGCGCCAAGGTGGAGTCGGAGCTCATCGAGCTTGACCCCGAGGAGGCCGCCGACTTCCTTGCCGACCTTGGGCTTGAGCGCTCCGGTCTGGAGACGCTCGCGCAGGCGGCCTACGATCTTTTGGGGCTGCAGAGCTACTTTACGGCTGGTGAGATGGAGGTCAAGGCGTGGACCGTGCGCAAAGGCGCAAAGGCACCCGAGGCAGCCGGCGTGATTCACTCAGACTTTGAGCGAGGCTTCATCAAGGCAGAGGTCGCAAGCTACGACGACTACGTCTCGCTTGGTGGCGAGGCCGGCTGCAAGGCAGCGGGCAAGCTGCGCATGGAGGGCAAGGACTACGTTGTCCAAGACGGCGACGTAATGCACTTCCGGTTTAACGTGTAAGCCGGGCAGTGTTACCTGGTTCCTAGTATTCGTCCTCGTCGTACGTCTCTGCCTCGGCGTACGACGAGGAATCGTCTTCGTAAACAGCGTCTTCGTCCGTGCTCGCGTTCTTGCTCGCGTCCTCGTCGTCAGACGAGTCATCCCCTGCGGAGTCTTTGGCAGCCTTTGCGGCGCGTTTGCCCTCTTCGCCCACGCCGCCAGCGATTCCTGCGGTCGAGTCGTGCTCGCCTTCCTTCTCGTCGTAAGGCGACAAGCCCTTGTTAACGCGCGTCATCATCTTTTGCCATTCGTCAACAAGGCAGATCTCGTACCAAGTGCCGTTTATCAGCTCACCTTCGGTGGGCTCCATGCCCGTGGAGATGTCCTTCTCCACGTCAAGCGACTGCATTTGCAAGGCAAGGTCGAGTATGCTCTCCACAGACATGTCGGTCGTAACACTGTCGGCCATGGTGGAGACCGTTGAGGCAATGGTGGCGGGATCGCTCCTAAGCACCTTCTTTATTACCTCCGAGAATACCATGCGCTGGTTTGCGGCACGGAAGCGGTCGCCGTCGCCATACTCGTCGTAGCCATGGCGGCACCTGCACAAAAGGGCCGCTTCGGTCCCGTTGAGCGTCTGCACGCCCGCGGGAAGATCGAGCTGCGTGTACTCGGGGTCGTGCACCGGCACGGGAAGGTTCACCGTCACGCCGCCCACCTGGTCCACGATGGCAATAAAGCGGTCAAGATCGACCTCGGCATAGTGCGATATGGGTACGCCCGCAAATTCCGAGACGACCTTGGTGGCATAGGCGGCGCCACCAAACGCATATGCGGCATTAATCTTCTGATTGCCGTGCTCGTCCATGTCTATGAGCGTGTCTCGGTGAATCGACACCATGGTTACCTTTACCTTCTTTGGGTCGATTCGGCACAGCATTATGGAGTCGGAACGGTAGGCGTGCTCGTCCGCGCCGTAATTATCGGTATCCTCAATGCGGCTCTGGTCCTTGTCCACGCCAAGGAGCAGGAGGTAGAAGGGGTCGCCCGGTTGCGACTGCACGAGCTGGTCCAACAGATCGTTGGTCACGTTTGCGCTCAGACGGGCGTTGATGTTTGACACATAGATACCCGCAGCTGCTACGATGGCCAACAGCACCACCACAAGGACTATGATGCCAACGCGCGTGCCAATCTTGCGCTTGCGCGATTGCTCCGCAATGCGGTAGCGATCCACGTCAAAGAAGCGGTACATATCGGCAACCTGCTGTTCGGGCGTAAGCGCAAGGTAGTTGTCGCCCTCTTGGCCAAAGTCGTCATCAAAGTAGCTCGGATCGTCGTCAAACCCCTCGTCTTGATTGTCGAACCAAGACGCGGCGTGCTTTGGCATCTTGGAGTCCTTGTTCCTTGCGGGTGTAAGCGAAAGCGATGAGGACGAGTCGAGGGCGGCGGCTAGGTACTCCGAGGTGTCGTCGGGAGACATGTGCCTTGAGCTGTCGCGTCGTGCCGATGCGCCATCCCCCTGCTCGCTAAAATTGGGCAGGTCGAGGCGTGAGTTCGTATGTTGTTGGTTATGTTCGAGGTCTTCAAACAATGCCGCCTCCGCAATGCATGCGTGGTCTGGATGGACAGTCCTCTATGATACACCCCTATTGCGTAGACCACACAAACGACGTAAGACATACGCAACAGACATGGTGGCGGGCAATGGCCCGGGCAAAGGCGAGTGACCCCGTTGCCCAGCGGTTAACCGCTATTGACGTACTCCTACCCCATGACTAGTATTATCGCTATAGTATTGTGCTCATACTAAGGCGTATACAAGCAACATTGCATAAAGCGAGAGGGGTTTGCTATGAGGTCGTTTAACGATATCGTGCTCAATCGTCGCCAAATGATGGCCCTAGGCCTTGGCACCACGGCCGTCTTTGGTCTTGCGGCCTGCGGTGGCGGCGAGAGCGGCACTGCTGCCGAGGAGTCCACCGAGGAAGAGGTCGTGCTCGAGGACGAGCAGGAGGCTCCCGAGGTTGACGCCGAGGCGTTCGATGCCATTCTTGCCTCTGGTCCCGTTGCGGACGATGACACCATAAGCCAGAGCAAGTGGGCGTCCAAGATCAAGAAGAATGGCTCCCTGCGCGTGGGCACCACCGACACGTCCACCTTCTTTAGCCTGCTCAACGTGCAGGACGGAGCGCGTCGCGGCTTCGACGCCGGCCTGTACCAGCTGCTTACCCGCTACATCTTGGGCGACGAGTCCAAGTACGACTTTACCCAGGTAACGTCCGACACGCGCGAGTCGGTGCTGCAAAACGACACGGTTGACGTCGTGTTTGCCACCTATTCCATTACCGAGGACCGTCAGAAGAAGATCGACTTCGCTGGTCCGTACTACACCTCGCAGCAGTCGATCCTGGTAAAGAAGGACAACGCCGACATCAAGGGCGTGGACGACCTCGCGGGCAAGAACGTGGCGGTGCAGTCCGGCTCCACTGGCCCCAGCATCGTGGAGAAGCTCGTTCCCGACGCCGTGTTGCAGCAGTTCACCACCGACGAAGAGGCGCGTCTTGCCCTTGAGCAGGGTCGCGTGGACGCCTACGTTATTGACAACACCCTCAACATGGGCTCCGTTGCCAGGAACCCGAGCAAGTACAAGATCGTGGGCGATCCGTTTGGCGACATCGACCCCTACGGCATCGGCATCTCCAAGGACGCCGATGACGCCGTTGACTTTGTTAACGCCTTCCTCGAGGTGGTTGAGGACAAGGGCCTGTGGGCAGAGCTCTGGCAGGTGAGCATTGGTGACCGCATTGGCTCCACCGACGTGCCCGAGCCTCCTGCGATTGGCGTCTTGGAGTAAGCCCAATCGATAGGGTCAACCCGAGTGATGGGGATGCTCCCCAATGCCTAAGCAAAGGGGAGTATCCCCATCGTCCGTTAAGGAGAGGGGGAGAAGCGCGTGGGCTTTGCCGAACTTTTTGAGCTGTATGGACCAAACTACGCACGCGCCATCTTTGAGACGCTCAGCATGACGGCCATATGCTTTTGCATCGCCATGGTGATTGCCATACTGATTACGGTTATGCGCGTGTCGCCAATAAAGCCGCTGCGTGTTGTGGGCGACCTCTACGTGCAGGTGTTTCGAAACATTCCTGGCGTCGCGCTTCTTATCATCGTGGCGTATGCTCTGCCCAACCTCAAGGTCGTTCTTCCGTGGAAGACGTGCGTGGAGGTTACGGTGGTGCTCTTGGCCTCGGCGTTTGGCTCCGAGAACTTTATGACGGGCATCAACGCCATTGGCGTGGGGCAGATCGAGGCGGCACGCTCCATTGGCCTCACCTTTGGGCAGACCATGAGCAAGGTCGTGATTCCGCAGGCGCTCCGCTCGGCGGTGCTTCCCATGACCAACCTTCTTATTGCCACCATGCTCACCACGGCACTGGGGTCTCAGGTTCCGCTGAACCCTCAGGAGCTCACGGGCCTGGTGAGCTACATCACCACCCGTAGCACCGGCGCCGGCATTCTGCCCTTTGTGGTCTCGGCGTTCTGCTATGCCGGCACGGCGGTCCTTTTGGGCTATGTGGGCAACCGCATCGACAAGAAGGTGAGGGTCCTGCGATGAGCGCACACACCACGTCCATGCGAGACGCCCTGTATGAGGCCCCCGGTCCCAGGACTCGGCGGCGCACCATCATTGGCACCGTTGCCTCACTCATACTTGTGGGCATTGGCCTTGCCCTTGTTGTGAGGCAGTTCTATATAACCGGACAGCTCGACGCAAAGTACTGGGCGTTCTTTACCCAGCTCCACACGTGGCGCTATCTCTTGGACGGCTTTGTGGGCACCCTCAAGGTGGCTGCCGTTGCCGCCGTCATATCGCTGGTGTTGGGCGTCATGCTCATGTTTGGGCGCATTAGCAAGATCAAGCCGCTGGCGTTTGTGGCGCGCGTGATCATAGACTTCTTCCGCGGAGTGCCCAGCCTCTTGCTTATCTACTTCTTCTACCTGGTGATTCCACAGTACGGCATGCGCCTTCCGGCATTCTGGATGATTACGCTGCCCGTCTCGCTCGCGGCGTCGGGCGTGCTGGCGGAGGTGTTCCGCGCAGGCGTAAACGCCGTGCCCAAGGGCCAGACCGAGGCCGCTCTCTCCATTGGCCTCACTCACGGAAAGACCATGCTAAAGATCGTGCTTCCCCAGGCGCTGCGCATCGTGGTGCCCTCGCTCATCTCGCAGCTCGTGGTGGTGGTAAAGGACACCACGGTGGCGTACGTGGTGAGCTATCCCGACCTTATGCAAAACGCGCGCGTGCTCATTACCACGCACGACGCGGTGGTGTCGGTGTATCTGGTGGTGGCCGTTCTGTACATATTGGTAAACTACGCCATCAACCAGCTCTCTATAAACATGGCGCGTCGCCGCAACGCCCCCATCATCTCGCGCATTACCGAAGACCCAACCTAAGGAGAGGCCATGGCAAACAACACACCCGTTATCGAGCTTCGTCACGTGGACAAGCACTATGGCCCCCTGCACGTGCTCAAGGACATAAACCTTACGGTGGACAAGGGCGAGGTGCTCGTGCTCATTGGCCCTTCTGGCTCGGGCAAGTCCACGCTGTGCCGTACCATCAACCGCCTGGAGACCATCGACTCGGGCGAGATTCTGATTGAGGGCGAGCCGCTGCCCCAGGAGGGCAAGGAGCTCGCGAAGATGCGCGCCGAGATTGGCATGGTGTTTCAGAGCTTCAACCTCTTTGCGCACAAGACCATCCTGCAAAACGTGACCCTCGGCCCCATCGAGGTGCTCAAGACCCCCAAGGACGTGGCCGAGAAGGAAGCAATGGAGCTGCTTGCCCGTGTTGGCGTGGCGGAGCAGGCCCACAAGGTGCCTGCCCAGCTGAGCGGCGGACAACAGCAGCGCGTGGCCATCGCCCGCTCGCTGGCCATGCACCCCAAGGCCATGCTGTTTGACGAGCCCACCTCCGCGCTCGACCCCGAGATGATCAACGAGGTGCTCGAGGTCA
>JAUMWL010000139.1 GCA_030529665.1 Coriobacteriales bacterium | reverse complement strand
TGGCATGCCGAAATGGCGCAGCGTACGCGCGGGTCCCAAGCCCGTGGGTCCGAGCGGTCTGAGGCGCGGCTACGGGGGCTCTCGCGCCAATACTACATGGAGCAACTGCGCCCGAGACGGGTGTTCGTCGTATATACTCTTTCAGAGAGCGTTCAGCAATGTATAGCGAGGTGACGGTGGTGTTTGGGTTCAACCGTAAGTCGAAGAGCGAAAAAGCGAACAGTGAGGGTTCCGTGCCAACAGACATACCGCAGGAGGGTGCCGTGCCAGATGATCCCTCGTCTGAAGACACGGCACCTACGGTCGTCTCGGCGGCGGACTCTTCGTCTGAGGAGTCCGCTCCCCAGACCGCTCAGAAGGCGCTCCCCAAGATTCCACGCCTCCTCATAGTGCTTTTGCTTGCCCTTGGCGTCGGTATCCCGGGAGGTGTGCTTGGCTACTCCTTCCTTGATTTGCAGCAGGCGGAAGTCAAGTCGAAAGGTTTTATCGAATACGCTCAGCAGTCCACCCAGAATCCAAGGGATTTGCTGCATGGCACGTCTGACCGCGCGGAGTTCGAGGTGGCGGGCGACGTGAATGCCACGATAGTCGGTACGCAAGAGCTTCCCGTGCGCATATCCGAGGGACCCTTCTCAAAGGAGACCTCCGTTGCCATTACGGTTAAGGATACCCAGCCTCCCGTAATCACCCTCAAGGCACCGTCGCTTACGACGGAAATGGGGAGTACGCCCAAGGTGTCGGATGTGGTGACCTCAGTCGCCGATCCGGTGGACGGCGAGCTCAAGTTGCTGAAGTCGGAGCCAAAGGCGCGCGGCTCAAAACCAGGCGCGGAGAAGTTCTACGACGAGGGGTGGTATCTGGTCGACTTCCCCGAGTCCGTGGGCGAGGCCGGATCGTACACGATTGGCGTCACCGCCTGCGACCAACATGGCAACAAGGCATCTCAAACGCTTTCCCTCGACGTAACGGACCCGCTAGATGGCGTAACGCTCGAGGCGAAGACCGACGTGCTGGAATACTCAAACAAGTCCGTTGACCCCATCACTCTTGTAACGTGCTCCGACCCAAAGGCGAAGGTGAAGGCCACCAACTTGGACATCTCCTCTGTGGGAGAAAAGAAGGTCACGTATACACTGTCCAAGGGGAAGAGCATTCACAAGATAACCCACACGTTTACCGTGTGCGACACAAAGAAGCCAACGATTACGCTTAACGCGACAGCGGTTTCCATCGACAATGGCGCGTCGTTCGACCCATTCGAAAACGTAAAGTCGGTGACCGATGAGGTTGACGGTGATCTTTCGCGCATGGATAGCGAGCCAGCGGAAAACGGCGGCGGCTGGTTTACGGTCAAGGGAACGTATGATGTCAACAAGTCTGGTAAGTACTTCCTCACCGTGGTTGCATGCGACAAGAACGGCAATCGCGTGGAGGAGGAATATAGCCTCGAGGTGAAGGAGCCGACGGCTCCGGCGACAACTAGTATGGAAGGCACGGGCGCGCCGGGTGCGACGAGCGAGGGTCAAGACTATGTGCTCAATACCAATACGCACAAGTTCCACTATCCGAGTTGCGGACATGCGGATACCATACGCAGCTACAACAGGCAGGACGTGCACATGACACGAGAAGAGATCGTGGCCAGGGGATACACCCCCTGCGCCCATTGCAGTCCGTAGTGTGCCGCCTACGCGTTTTCGGTCGATGCCATGCGACCGAACATCAAAGATTAAACGTGTACACAAATCGTCACGAGAACGTCCCTACCGGGTACACAAATGCCCCGTTTGTGTACCCGGTAGGGACGTAATTTGACCAAAAAGTGTACACGTTAAAAATTTGATGCAATGTAGTCAACCTTGAGCCATCACCACAGCCCTGGGCGTGCCTGCCGGCCGCCTGCGCCCGTCGCCAGTCCACGCTCATGCGGGCAAGCTGCCCGGTAACCCTCGCAGCCACGGCCGAAAAACGGCAAACAAAACGCGTTGCCTCTCCCTAAACGCGGGATCGTTGGTAAGCCTACAAAACCGTCGTCGCGCTTTCGGCCCATCAAACTGCTCCATGACCGAGACAATACGCGCTGCGCTTATCATAAAGCTGTTAATCGTACTCACGTCCTCGTACCAAAACGAAAACTCGCGAACACCCAGGGTCTGGTAGTCGAGCGAGCGCCGGTGATCGATGCGGGGATTATCTCCCTCGCTGTGAATCTCGCCCAAATACTCCACTACGGAGCGATACCCCAGTAGCTGGAAGTCCGGGGTTATGGTGCGGTAATTAATGGAAGCACGCTCGCGTGCATTGAGCTCAAGGGGTTTGTTGGCCACGAACTCGCAGAGCTCAAGCCCGCCCAGGTAACTTGGCCCAAAGAGTGCCGGTCCCATAAACGACTCCTGAGGAGAGCCAGACAAATCGTAGACATATGGCAAAACCTCGCGCGCTAGGCTAAGCCCTTGTTCCGAACCACGTTCGCTCAAAAACGCATTCAGCTCCTTGCAGGTCAAGCGCTGCGGAACCCCATACATCACCGCTCCTGTATGGGGCTCAAAGGGGTCGTGCGTATACGTGCCACACAGCTCGAGGCATAGCTTTGTCAGCATAAGAACGGCCTGCCTATGGCTGAGCTTTCCCGCAATCACCTTGCGCCGGAGCTGCTTGGCCATGCCGAGCACGATGTTTGCCGCCGACTGCACAAAAACGCGCGTCTCGTTGGGGACAAGAGGGCTCGGCACGTTGGGATCCGCAGAGCAAAGCTGTAGGTATGGCATGTCCCCTCTCGAAGATCCGTCAACAGTGCACTGGATGTGTTTAGCACGCACGCGTGCAGTCTTGTGTGGTACCACAATTCCCAACAGCCTATCCTCGGGCACCCTGAGGTAGCTAAGAAGACCAGCGATCCCCAGCTTGCCAAGCCTTACAGGTCCACAAAGTGCAGTTGGGCGTTGCATGTCAGTCGGCGCCAGCACGATTCCTTTGTTGAATGCCGTACCGCGTACGAGCAGTAACGACGTTTTTGCGTCTAAGAAAACATCCATGGCACTAAGGCTACGTGGTTCTCGACTGTTGGTAACCCACAAAAAAGCGGCACCTTGCACGTATCTTGCGCATATCTTGCAGCCATTTCCCAGAGTGTGAGAAACGCCGAGCAAGGAGAAGTGCCAAACGTTGCGCTATTGCAATGTCCGTTTTGCAAGTGTCGGGAGACGTTCTTCTCCGGTGCGGCGAACGGTAGATTTATAGTCGTGAGCGGATGTATGCCGGACGTCTTTGTTATTTGCTACAAACCGTTATGCATTGTAGTCTTCAAGCGTGTCGTGTTGTGCAAGTGGCTGCAGTATGAGAAGCTCTTGCCAAATACTGCAAACGCTTGGCGTGCCAGAATTGCTACTGCGGCTTTTATCGCTGGCATCGGCCTCAACGTTGCCGAACATCAAAGCTTAAACGTGTACAGAAAACGTCACAATTTTATCTCTGCCGTGTACACAAATGCCCCGTTTGTGTACACGGCAGAGACGAAATTACGCCAAAAAGTGTACACGTTAAAGCTTTGATAACCGGTTCGCGGGAGCTACCGATCCCAGCTTTGGCGCGTCCACGCTGAGGGCTCGCCACCCCCGCCCCCACCGGCTCGCCACCCCCGCACCACAAGCCTGATGTTTCGCTGTAGATTGCCCGCGCCGCCTTGCCCACAGCCACGCTACGGTTATGTTGTTCCATACGCACACAAATGCAACGTTGGAAAACCTACTACGGAGGTAAGACGTGAAGGTTGCCATAGACGGACCAGCGGGTTCGGGAAAGTCGACCATAGCCCACGAGCTCGCACGGCGCTGCGATCTAATGCTTTTGGACACCGGCGCGATGTATCGCTCGGTAACGCTCGCCTGTCACGAGCAGGGCGTGGACGTGCACGACGCAGACGCCGTGGCACGGGTGGCGCAGGAAGTGCGCATCTGCTTTGGCACGGACAAGGACGGCGCGCAGACGGTCTTCCTCAACGATCGCGATGTTACGGCTTCCATCCGAACGCCCGGCATCGATGCGGACGTGTCGGCCGTTGCCGCGGTGCCGGCGGTGCGCGAGGCAATGGTCGCCCAGCAGCGCTCGCTGGCGCAGGACAACGACGTGGTCGCAGAGGGGCGCGACATAGGAACCGTGGTGTTCCCCGATGCCGAGGTAAAGGTGTTCCTTACGGCCGACCCCGCAGCGCGGGCGCACAGGCGTGCCCTGCAGCGAAACATCGAGGACCCAACGCAGGAGCAAGAGATCCTAAAGGACCTCAAGCGGCGTGACCAGGCGGACTCCACGCGTGAGGTGGCTCCCTTGCGACCGGCCGAGGATGCCGTGCACATCGACTCCTCAAGCATGACCATAGAGGAGGAGGTCCAGCAGATAATGGCCCTCATAAGCCAGGCGCGCCAAGCAGCCGCGAACCAGACGCCCACGAGCGACGCCCCAGACGCAGGCGAGAAAGAGCCCGCAAAAAAGGAGCCGGCCAAGCCATCGGCCACCCCATCGCCCAAGCCCAAGCCCAAGCCCGAGGCCAAGGAACAGCCCGAGGCCAAGGACGACGAGCCCGAGGACCCCGACGACCGTTTCTACGACGAGGAGATGCGCAAGTTCCCCCTGCGTCATAGGGCCCTGTACGTGGCAACTCTCATCATTTGCGGCGCCCTCTCCAAGCTCCTCTGGCCATGGAAGCTCGAGAACGGCGAAGAGCTGTGGAACGCCGAGGGCGGTCGCATGGTCATCATGAACCACGTGTCCATGATTGACCCCGTCATTATCGTGATCTCGGACTGGGCGCACGGCAGGCGCATGCGTCCCGTATACAAAAGCGAGTTCGACAAGATCAAGATTGCAAAGTGGTACTTTGCCCGCATAGGCGCCATCCCCGTAAAGAGGGGAACCGCCGACATCAAGGCCGTGCGCCGTGCGCAGCGGGCCATGCAGCGCGGCGAGGACATCCTGGTGTTTCCTGAGGGCACGCGTGTCTACTCCGACGACCAGGAGGTAACCATCCACGCGGGATTTGCGCTCATGGCCCAGCTCGCCAAGGTGCCGGTGCTTCCGGTGGCGATCGTTGGCGCGCGCGACGGGGCACCCGGCGGAAACAAGCCCTTGCGTCCGCACAGGATCTTTATGCGGGCGGGCAAGTCCATAACGTTTGACGAGCTGGGGGTAAAGGGCCGCAAGAAGCAGGCGGAGGCCATGGAGAAGGCCGGCATGGAGCAAGTCTATGCCCTGCGCGACGAGCTGCGCAAAGACCATCCGGGAAAGATGTAGCGATGGCGCGTGTCGTTGTGGCACAGGAGGCCGGCGCATGCTTTGGCGTGGAGCGGGCGCTCCACATGGTGACCGACCTTGCAAAGGACGAGAACGGCCGCGTGCAGACGCTTGGTCCTCTTATCCACAATCCCCTTGTGGTGGAGGAGTTAAGGGACAAGGGCGTTGGAGTGGTGGCCGATCCCGCCTCCGCCGCTCCCGGGAGCACCCTTGTCATGCGCACCCACGGTGTGCCTCCAGAGGTGGAGCAACAGGCACGTGAGCTGGGCCTTGTCGTGGTGGATGCTACCTGCCCATATGTGAAGAAGGTGCACGTGGCGGCAGAGCGTCTTGCGCGCAAGGGCTACCAGGTAATCGTGGTGGGCGAGAAGGGCCATCCCGAGGTGGAGGGCACGGTGGGCCATGCCCCCAAAGCCCTCGTGATTGGCTCTCCGGCCGAGCTTGAGGGATGCCAGATCGCACGACGTGTGGGCGTGGTGGTCCAGACGACCCTTGCGCAACAGGCCTTGCGCGACGTGGTTGCGGCTCTGGTGGGCCGCTGCGAGGAGCTGCGGGTCATAGATACTATCTGCGACGCAACGAGCAAGCGTCAGGAGGCCGCGGCCGAGCTTGCAGAGCAGGCAGACGTGATGGTCGTCGTCGGAGGCCGCAACTCGGCAAACACCACCCACTTGGTACAGATCTGCGCCGCGCACTGCGAGGCGACGCACCACATAGAGAGTGCCGACGAGCTCGATCCTGCGTGGCTTGACGGCGCCGACCTCGTGGGCATTACCGCCGGAGCATCCACGCCGGCCTCCCACATCGATGCCGTCCGCCAACGCATCGAAGCGCTGCTGTAGAGTGGCACACGCTTTCCCGGAAAGTGTGTGTCACACGCCAAAAAGAGACCCGCATCACCAAAAGTCCGGCTCGAACCCGGTCTGTTGCAGCATGTGCGCAAATTCGTCCTCGATAGGACAGAGCCACTCGTTGCTGAGGTCAGAGAGCCCGCTTCCCTCATAAAAGCTGTCGCTGGTGGGAATCCGGAACGCGATTATAACGCGCTTGTAGTAGTTGGGCCTATCGCCTGTTCCCGGGGCATCGCTGGTGGTCTCGCTCGCCTTGTATCGCCACCATTCGGATGTGGACACCAAAAACCCGTCCTGGTTGAGTGGCCTGCGCGCGCTTGGCGGCGTTACCCCAAGAAGCGACATCACTGCCATGCCCTCACCGTCGTCAATGGATATGGCTTCTCGCAGGTAGGGGAGAGCCAGCACGTACACGTAGCCATGGCCGCTTGCGGCTCCCATCCGCGCAAACGTGCACGCGACCAAGAGGTTGCGCGTAACGTCCAAAAGTGGCGTCTCGCATACGCCGTAGTGCTGAAGCAGTGCCCAGCGAACGAGCGGGTTCTGTTTGAGTCTCTTTAGAAACAACTTGGCGGCCGGGTCCTTGGCGTAGTAGCGGGTATAAGCCTTCTGAAACGCGTCGCTTGCATCATTCAGAGCGGCGCACCTGGCGCTGAGGCTCTTGGAACTCAGCGGGTCGCGCCAGATGCCCGAATAGAGCGTGGTGTCAAATCCGCCGCCAATCCAGTTGTTCGTCTGTCCCCTAAAGAACAGCTGGTACTGGGGGTTGAGGGCAGCGATTTGGGCCACGAGTTCCAGGAGCTTGCGGTAGGACTCCACCTCCTGCACAGGTTGTGTCCAAAACGAGTTTGACCTTACTTGCACAGAAGACAAGGGCGGTGCGTCAACCGTACGATCAAGTTGCTCGGCGTGCTCTGCCAAGAGCTTCTCGGAACTTGCCGTGAGCTTTCGTTGCGTATACAGGTATGACTCGTAGGGGATTTCCAGTGACTTTAGATTCTCCATGCTCGTCTCCTTGCAATATGCGTTACCCAAGCGCCCGCGCGATGGCATCGGCCACGGGCGGACAGCCGACGACGTTTGTGGTGGCACCAGCGCAACACCGTCCAACACCCAGACCCTCGAGCTTGTGGCGGAGCCGCATGGCCATGTGGTGTGCATCTGTGCCATATACCTGCCAGGTCTTTTCCATGTGGGTCCTCTTCGTGCTCTGGGTCTTGCCGTACCGCATCTTAAGCATACCACGCATAACAATGGGACGGACGTTGCGGCGTCTTGTGCGGTCCTGTTGCCTACGAGCTACCGTACGAAGGGCAAATCCCATGCTTGTTGTGGATGTTGAGTACTGGAGACTGCGATGGTGGAGAGCATGCTTTCCGAGCTGCTGAGGCCCAAGTGGAGACATAGCCAGCCCCGGGAGTCGGGAATAGTGTACATTTGTTTTTTCAGATTTTGTAAAACCCCAGTTG
>JAUMWL010000138.1 GCA_030529665.1 Coriobacteriales bacterium | reverse complement strand
CGAGAGTTTCCCCAAGACCTTAGCCCCTACGCACTTGTGATTCATTGCGGCGGCTGCATGATAACCGAGCGCGAGGTGCAGTACCGCATGCATTGCGCCGAGGACCAAGGCGTCCCGTTTACCAACTACGGCATGGTGATCGCGCGAATCACCGGCGCACTCGAACGCAGCGTCCGATTGTTCCCGCACATTCACGATATCGTGCATGCATAGTGGCAAAAGGGGCCTGGCTAAATGAGCCACACCCCTTTTGACAAAAACCACTGGCAGCATTTCCGCCCGTGGCAATCAAAAAAGAAACCGATGAGAGTATTCTTGTGACAGCGAGTTCGAACAAGGAGGGAGTGTCATGAAGATCAAGGGAACGTATTTGCTGGTACTGGCAGCCATGTGCGGCCTCATTGCTTCGGGCGTTGGGCTTGTTACCAACGTCGCCGGCCTCTTCTTTGACCCAATCGCAACAGAGATCGGTGTCTCCAAGGGCCAGGTAAGCCTCATGCTCACCATCTGCAACATCTGTTTTGCCCTGGGCGGCATGGTAACGCCGGTGCTCATGAAGGCGCGCAATCCCAAGCCGCTGCTCATTGGCGCAACAGCAGCACTTGCCGCCTCAACCGCCGCGCTCTCGCTCTGTCATAGCATCATGACGATGTATGCCCTTTGCGTGGTGCGTGGCCTCTCCGCAGGCGTCGTGGGAATGGTGTTTGCCACCACGGTGCTGGGCAACTGGTTTGTTGAGGGGCTAGGACTCGTCACCAGCATTGCATTTGGGTGCTCGGGTATTGCCGGAGCGGTCTTCTCGCCCATCATGTCGGGCATCATCGCAGGTGCTGGATGGCGCGTGGGATACATTGTGGTAACGGTACTCACGGTGCTCCTCAACCTCCCCGCCATCCTGTTCCTCCCCGCGGTCGAGCCCGCCATGTGCGGAAAGAAGGCCCTTGGCGCAAGCGCAGCAAAAACAAAGGCAACAAGCAGTGCTGGAAAGAAGGCGGCCTCGTCAAGCACGGGCCACGCCATCAATGGAGCTCTGTTTGTCCTTGTGCTTGCCTTTGCCGTTATCTGCTCTGCCCTTACGGCACTGCCGCAGCATTTTCCGGGAATTGCGGAGAGCTTCGAGCTCAGCGCGTCAAAAGGCGCAACCATGCTCTCGCTGTGCATGATTGCCAACACCGGTGGCAAGGTGTTGTTTGGCATCCTGGTTGACAAAATCGGTACCAGGCTGTCCATCCTTGGCTATTGCGCCGCAATACTTGTAGGCGTCGTGCTGCTGCTCTTTATGCACGGACCCATATCCGTGCTCGTGGCAGCCGTGCTCTTTGGTCTGTGCTACGCGCTCGGCACCGTGGGCATCTCCATGACGGCACGTGACGTGTTTGGCGACGCCAACTACACGCGCGTGTACCCCACGTTCTCGCTGGGCGGCAACTTTGCCAACGCGGCTTTCTCGTCCATAATCGGATTTATGTACGACTTCTCGGGCGGATACGTGCTTCCGCTGTGGGTCATGCTGTTTATGACCATAGCCTCGGCGGCAACCATTGTTGTTGCATACGCTAAAAAGGAAGCCTAGGCACACGACAGATTTGCAGGGAGATGAGCATGGAACTTAAGGCGTGGGAATACGAAGAGCTACCGGAGTTTGACGAGGACGTGCCCGGTGCAACGTGGCTGCAGACCACAGGCGACGAGGTGGGGGTCTCCTATATCCCCAATGTTGAGTACGAGTGCGTGGACGGAGTGAGTCGCGTTCTGCAAATCCTCATCCCCAACTCTCGCAACGCCAAGGCGCCCAAACCAGGCCGAGAGGCCACACGCACCTATCCCTGCATCGTATATGTTCAGGGCTCGGCATGGATGACGCAGGACGTCTATGCCAACCTCCCCTGCATCGCGCGACTTGCGGCAAAGGGATATGTGGTTGCCATAGTGCAGTACCGCGAGAGCGGCATTGGCATCTTTCCCGACCAGACGCGCGACGCGCGCAACGCCGTGCGCTTTATGCGCGTGCATGCTCATGACTATGCGGTCGACCCTACGCACATGGCGATCATGGGCGACAGCTCGGGTGGCCACACGGCTATGTATGCGGGCATTCTGCACGACGACGACACCTCATACAACCTATTTCCCGGCGTGTCAGCCGAGGTGGGGTGCATCGTAAACTACTACGGGTCGACCGATTTCACCTTTTATGACGCCAACCCCTCGACCCCCGGCCACAACCTGCCGTCCTCGCCGGAGGGCAGCGTTATGGGCGGCAAAGACCTCAACAAGGACCAATCCGCGCGCGAGCTTCTGAGCGTTAAGTGCAACATCAACGAGGACACCGTCATTGCGCCGGTGCTCATCATGCACGGGACCAAAGACCGCATCGTCAATACCAAGTGCAGCGTCTACCTGCACCAGCGCCTTGTGGAGACGGGCCATGAGAGTCACCTCTATCTGCTCCGCGGTGCCGACCACGGCGGCCCGGAGTTCTGGAGCGACGAGGCCCTGAGCATCGTGGACGATTTCGTACGCAAGAACGCCTAAATAGTGGGGCCGGCCAAGCAACGGGGATACTCCCCTTTGCTTGCCCGGCCCCCAATGGTCCAATCCTTACACGTTGGAATAGGCCATCTTGGCACTCACGCCATTCAGGTTGCCAATCTTGCCCGACAAGGCCGAGATAATGTCTGCCGGCGCGTCCACCGCCACGCTAATGACGTTGATGTTTCGCGCACGATACGGCACACCCATGCGTCCAATGATATAGTCACTGTACTCATGCAAAAGCGCATTGAGCGCCTCAACCGACTCGGCATCCTCAACAATGATTCCAATTACCGCAACACGCGTCTCCATGTGTCTTTCCTTTCTTCCTTCCACACTTTACTCCACCAGCAGGGCAGCGCCTACCAATCCGGCATCGTCACCAAACTGCGCCATCTCTATGTGCAGGGCATCGGGCGATAGCACGTATTTGCTCGCCTTCTCCAAGCCCTTCTCCAAATAGGTAGGATGCGCAAAGGCAATGGAACCACCCACCACAATGACGTCGGGGTCAAAGTTCCAGTAGATGTTGGCAATGCCACGCGCAAGCATCTCCGAACAATACTCCACCACCTCGGCGGCCACGGGATCGCCCGCATAGTAGCGATCAAACAGCTCCTTTGGCAGCGTGTCCTCCCCGTAGCGCAGCGATGCGACACGCCTAAGTCCGGTACCACCCGCATTGAGGTTGAGCGAGCCGGCATTGGCGCTACGCACGCTCACGGAATCGTCGCATACGATGGAGTTCCAAAACTCCGCCGCATTGCAGTGCGCACCATTGACCAGCTGACCGCGATACACGTACGCACCACCGAATCCCGTGGAGAGCCCAAGGAACACAACGGACTCGTATCCCTTGCCCCCTCCAAGCAGCGCCTCGGACAAGCCCGACACGTTGGCATCGTTGTTAAGAAACGTTGGCAGACCACATGCATCACAAAAGTACTTTACGATCCCGAAGTTGTCCCAACCAATGAGGTTGGGAGGATTGAGCACCTTTCCGGCCTTAAGGTCCAAGGGGCCAGGGCTCCCAATGCCGATGCCCGCCACCTCAAAGCCCGCCTCCTGCTGCTTTTTGATAAAGTCAACCAGCGGCGCGCAGTTCTCCTCAGCCGAGCACGTGCGGTCGTTTGCAGTCTTGAACAGATTCACAATCTTGTAGTCCTCGTCCAAAAGGGCGATGCGAATCTGCGTACCGCCGATGTCAATGCCAATGCGATGCATGCGGACCTCCCTCGTTGCTGAATACATGTCTTTATCATAGCGCGTGGCAATGGAATCTGTACATGCGGGACCGCTTCCTTTGCGCAAGAAACCTGTCCAAAGGTCGCAAGGTGGAAATCCGCCTGTACGGGCGATACAATGCGTGTGACAAAACTAAGAGGTGGCGGATTGGGGTCTGGCCCCTTTTTGCCAAAACCAAACCGACGCACGAAAAGGGAGAAGCGAAAGATATGAGCGACGGCGCAATGCTTAAGATCAAGCACTACTCAAAGTCCTACGGAGAAGGAAAGAAGGCCGCAGACGACGTGTCGCTCAGCGTTATGAGCGGCGACATCTACGGCTTCATCGGCCACAACGGCGCGGGCAAGTCCACCACCATCCGCGCCGTGGTGGGCGTGCTGGACTTCACGGACGGCGAGATATACATCGACGGTCATTCCGTAAAGGACGAGCCGCTGGCCTGCAAGCGGGTCACGGCCTACATCCCCGACAACCCCGACCTCTACGAGAACCTCACCGGCATCCAGTACCTCAACTTTGTGGCAGACGTCTTTGGCATAAGCGCCGCAGAGCGCGAGGAGCGCATCAAAACGTACGCCGACCTCTTCGAAATCACGAACGACCTGGGCGACCTCATTGGCGCCTACTCCCACGGCATGAAGCAAAAGCTGGCCATCATCTCGGCTCTTATCCACAACCCCAAGCTGCTCGTGTTGGACGAGCCCTTTGTGGGCCTCGACCCAAAGGCAACCTTTACCCTCAAGCAGATCATGCACGACATGTGCCAGCAGGGCACGGCGGTGTTCTTCTCGACCCACGTGCTGGACGTGGCCGAGAAGCTCTGCAACAAGGTTGCGATTATCCGGCGCGGCAGGATCATTGCCTCCGGCACCATGGAGGAGCTTACCGAGGGCCACTCGCTGGAAGAGGCATTCTTGGAGGCGGACAGCGATGAATAACGCCACCGTCCTTCTAAAGACGCTGCTCTTGTCCACGAGCCAGCGCAACATACGCAAGCACACTGCCGACAAGAGCAAGCGCAGGCGAGTCGTGGGCAACACCATTGGCATGGTGGTTCTGCACCTAATGCTTGCAGCCTACTGCATCGTAACGTGCGTGGGGTACGGCACGTTTGGCCTCATAGACGCCGCGCCAATACTGTGCGCGCTGGTAATAAGCCTGCTTGCCTTCGTATTTACGCTGTTCAAGACAAACGGCTACCTGTTCAATTTCCGCGAATACGACATGCTGATGTCGCTTCCCTTCGAAACGCGCACCGTGGCGGCGTGCAAGTTTCTGTATATGTACGTTACGAGCCTGCCGTGGTACCTCAATCTGTCGCTCTCCGTGATGGTGGGGTACGGCATCTATGCCCATCCGTCCGTGATCGTGTACCCCGTGTGGCTGTTATTGTCGTTGCTTTTGCCCATCATCCCCATGCTGGGCGCGGCGTTTATTGGCTTTTTGTTTGCTAGGGTGAGCTCGGGGTTCAAGAAGACCAACCTTGTGCAGACCGTGCTCACGTTTGTGTTTGTGCTGCTTTGCTTTGGGTCGCGGTTCTTCCTTGAGGACATGTTTAGCAACAACAAGGTGCAGGCGACGCTTGAGCAGGTGTCTGCGGCAACGGACCAAGCCGCGAGCGTCTACTTGCCGGCCGACTGGTTTGCGCGGGCGATTACCGCGGGCAGCGTTTTGGACGCGCTTTTGCTGGTGGCGGTGAGCGTTGCGCTGTTTGCCGCTGTGTTCCGCGTGGTTGGCCGATCTTACCGGCGCATAAACTCGGCGCTAAAGTCACATGCAGCTTCGGGGAAATATAGCGTGGCAGCCCAAAAGCAACGCAGCGTAGTGGTGTCGATTGCGTTTAAGGAGTTCAAGCGCATGACAAGCTCCACCACGTATATGGTAAACGGCGCGATGGGCGAGCTGCTTGCGGTGATTCTGGGAGTCGTTACGCTGTTTGTTGGGTTCGACAATATAGTGGCGGCGGCCACGCACGGGGCCCCGTTCGACGCGGCGATACTTCAGCCCGCGATTCCCTTTATCGTGTATTTCCTCATTGGCATGGTTGCCACCACAGCGTGCTCGCCATCGCTGGAAGGCAAGAATTTCTGGATCCTGCAGAGCCTGCCAATCCAGATGAAGACGGTCTACCAAGGAAAGATGCTCTTCAACATGTGCCTTACGGTGCCGTTTATGGCGATTGCGACGTTGTGCCTGTGTGTCTCCGCAGGAGTGCCGGTGGTCAACACGGCGCTGTACCTGCTGCTAGGCCTCGTGCTCTGTGCGTTCTCCACGGCATGGGGCTGCGTGTGCGGTATACGTCACATGCGCCTGGACTGGGAGAACGAGGTTGAGGTAATAAAGCAAGGCGCGGCGGTTGCCATCTACATGCTGCCAAACATGTTTGTGGTTATGGGCCTTTGCGTGGCCGTGGTGTTCCTTGGCACCTGGATGGACCATTGTCTGCTCACGCTCGTGTTCACACTCATCGCGGCCGCGCTCGCTGCCCTGAGCTACTTGCGCGCGCTGCGGTTGGCCGAAAGGGGCTAAGCCCCTTTCGGCCAAGCAATGGGGACACACCTCGCAGAAATATGTCCCCATTGCTCAGTCACTTACTCGTATAAGGCTAGTCTAGGTCGTCTCCGTTGCTGGCAATCACCTTTTTATACCAGTCAAAGGAGTCCTTCTTCTCGCGATGGAGGTCGCCATTGCCGTCGTTGTCCTTGTCGACGTAGATAAAGCCGTAGCGCTTCTTCATCTCGCCGGTGCTTGCGCTCACGAGGTCGATGCAGCCCCACATGGTGTAGCCCATAAGGTCCACGCCATGCTGCATGGCAATGGCCATCTGCTCTATGTGCTTGCGCATGTAGTCAATGCGATACGGGTCGTGGAACTTGCCGTCCTCGCCGCGCTCGTCCACGGCGCCAAGGCCATTCTCCACGATCATGAGCGGCTTTTGGTAACGGTCGTACACGAGCTCCATGTAGTAGCGCAGGCCCTTGGGGTCGATGGTCCAGCCCCAGTCGCTCGCCTCCAGGTAGGGGTTTGGCACGCCGCCAAAGAGGTTTCCGCCGCCCTTGGTCTTCTGGGGATCAGTGGAAACGGTGTTGGACTGATAATAGCTAAAGCTATAGAAGTCCACCGTGCCGGCCTTGAGGGTCTTCGCGTCGCGGGCGGCGAGCTCTTGCATGCGGGCCACGTCCACACCGTTCTGCTCCCAGTAGCTGGGCGCCCATGCGGAGTAGGCGCCACGGCAGTGCACATCGCCGCAGTAGAAGTTAAAGATGCGGTCGGCCTCAAGCGCCGCTACGATGTCGTCGGGATTGCAGGTATGGGGGTAGTTGGCCGCGCCGGCGATCATGCACCCCACCATGTTGTTGGGATCGATCTCGTGCGCCATCTGCACGGCCTTGGCCGATGCCACAAACTGGTTGTGCAAGCCCTCAAAGCGGCGCTGCGGATCGTCCCACTCGGCGCTTCCAAAGCTGAGCGCGCAGTCGTAGGGCGGAAGGATTCCCAGCCCGTAGATGTCGCCCATACCGGCAATGGTGCCGCAGTTGATCTCGTTAAAGGTGAGCCAGTACTTTACAAGCCCCTTGTACTCGGTAAACAGCAGATTGCAGAACTTGAGCCACAGATCGATGATGATGGGGTTGTCCCAACCACCGTACTTGTGACTGAGTGCCAGCGGGAACTCGTAGTGGCTGATGGTCACAAGCGGCTCGATGCCGCACTCCTTGCAGTGCTCAAAGACGCCCCGGTAGAAGTCGATGCCAGCCTGCAGCGGCTCGTCGTCGTCACCGTTGGGGAAGAAGCGGCTCCACTGCGTGGACAGGCGGAAGCACTTGAA
>JAUMWL010000288.1 GCA_030529665.1 Coriobacteriales bacterium | reverse complement strand
TTCCGCAGACAGCGACTACGAAGCCTACGAGCTTCGATGCGCCGAGCTCGAGAAACTGAACGAGGGATACCTTGAGGAGTTCGACGAGTGGCTTGCCGCGACGGGGCTCAAGGACAAGACCATCGCTGGCCACGTAGACAACGTGGCGTTCTTTCTCAACCACTTCCTGCAGTACTACGACGCGTTGCCCATGGAGGAGGGGCCGGCGCACATAGACGAGTTCCTTGGTGACTGGTTCATTCGCAAGGCCATGTGGTCTAGTGCCGCCACAATACGCCAGACGGCGGCGAGCCTAAAGAAGTTCTACAAGTGCATGTACGAGAAGGGCCACGTTGGGCAGGCAGACCTCGACGAGGTTCTCTCCATCGTTAAGCAGAACCTGAACAAGTGGGTGAAGGCCTACCAAGACTACGAGGACTACTATTCGCAGGATTTCCCGTTCTAAGGACGCACTGAGCAACAGCTCGAGGACTTGACCTGGCCCGGCACTGCGCAACCATTTTGGCCGCGCTGCGTCCCTCGCTGCCGTTTGTGCCTGCAGTTGTGGAGGCAGTTGCGCTACCATGGTTGGGGTGCAAAGCCATGCTATCACGATGTGCGGGAGCTGGTTGAGAACCCCGGGATGTGGGAGGGCGCCCCCGTCGTCACCGACGGAAACGTCGTTACTGGGCAGGGTCCCGCATTCGCCTACGCGTTCGCCTATGAGTTGATGATCCTTCTTGGCCTCGTTTCCGTGTCGGTGAAGAGCCGCATTGTGTACTACAATGCCGCCTATCTCGACCGTCTGCGGAGCCAGTCCTGCAGGTACGGCACGGCAAATGCGACCTCTCCGCGGGCGGCGACCCTGATGATGCCCGCGTTGAGCAGGCGCCTACGGTATTTCTGCGCGTAGTCGGCGGTCACGCCAAGGCGCGCCGCGACGTCGGACACCCTGCTCGGACCATCGTCCTGCGCCATGGCGGCTAGGAAGGCGTTGTCCTTGGCAGACAGCGCCGCGAGGCTCGTCTCGCACACGTCCCGCTCGTAGTCTGCCCTAGCGGCTCGGATGGCATCGGAAAGTGCGGCCTCGTCCACCTTGTTGGCCCGCGCATACCGCGTGAGGTAGTGGCCGACGAGCTGCATAAGGTACGGGGAGCCCTCGGTTGACTCGGCGGCCCGCAGCCTGAGCCCGGGGGAACCTCCATGCCCAGACCCTCGAACGCGTGGCAGAAGTAGGCGTCCACCTCTCCGATGGCGAGTGGCTCGAGCACGATGCGCGTTGCCCGGTTCAAGAAGGTGAGCACGCGGTCGTTGAGGACGCCCGACACCGCCGAGGGAAGGCCGGCGAGCACGAGGGCGATGTTTGCCCCCTCGCCCACGAGCTCTTGGTACGCGCTCACCAGTTGCCTCAGGTCCGAAGAGCTTGCCTGCAGCTCGTCCACGAGGATAAGAACGCCAAGGTCGCGCCGCGATAACTCGGAGCAGAGGCTTCCGAGCTTGTAGTGGAAGCTCTTGGTCTCCATGGTCTCGCGGGTGAACTGCAGGCCGATGGAGGAACCGAGGGCGCCCAGGCCTGCTCCCGACACGCTGGCGGCGGGTCCACGCGCCTCCCTTCGCTCGCCGTCCGCCTGGACCTTTTCGACGATGCGGTCGAGCATGCCCTCGGTTGACGTCGTGGGATTGGCGACCACGAAGCCAAGCGCGCGTGCTCGATCGGCAATCTCCCACAGGAGCACGGTCTTGCCGGTGCCCCTTTGTCCCAGTAGAACTACCGCGCGCTCGCGACTGCCAGGCTCGGTTCGTAGGCCCTGCGCGATTTCTTCCAATAGGGAGCCTCTTCCCACAAGCTGGCTGGGACGGTTGCCGAACGACGGCGAGAATGGCTTGGAGGATGGCACGGAAGCTCCTTTCCTCTTTTTCCTTGTTTTCCTATTCTTTTCCTTATCTTTCCTTTTGCCAAGGTTCATGAGGGTGCCTCGCAGGACGTACGAACGAAAGCGTTCCGCCGTCGCGGGAATCTGGTGGGGGTCGCCGACAGCGGGGCGGCGGGGA
>JAUMWL010000287.1 GCA_030529665.1 Coriobacteriales bacterium | reverse complement strand
CGCGCGCAGGTATTGGCAATCACCGGCGGCAGCGAGCGGTCGGCCTCCACGGCAACCACCCTGCGCACACGGGGCAGCATTGCCACCGTGAGCGTACCGATGCCTGGCCCGATCTCGTACACCACGTCATCTGGCCCAAGCTCGGCCAGCTCCAAGATGCGACGGATCACGTCGTCGTTTACAAGAAAGTTTTGGCCAAGCCGATGCTTGAGGGAAAACCCGTGCCGCTCAAGCACGGCACGGGTTTCTTTCGGGTTTGCAAGATACGAGTAGGCCACTGACTCTCCGTTCTGGCAAAAATGGCAAAAGGGGTCTAGCCCCGATTTGCCAAAACCGTGTTACTTCTTGCCACCAAGGCGGGGGAAGAGGGCGTTGCCCTTGGTAACGGGCACGGCACTCGCGAGGCCACCCCACGTGCATGCGGCCAAAAGGTCCGTGATCCCCACCTCATCGTCCAGCGACATGCGGCGCAGGACCTCGGCCGATGTCTCGGGCATAAACGGCGCAAAGAGGTGCGCACAGATGCGGATGGACTCCAGCAGGTTGGTTATTATCTGCTCCAGCTCGTCGGCACGCGCGGGGTCCTTGGCCACGGTCCACGGCGCGGAGTCCTCGATGTAGTGGTTCGCGGCATGTACGAGCTCCATCACCGCGTCCTTGGCCTCCACGTACTTAAACACGCCCATGGCGTTGGCATAGCGCTCGGCCAAGCCATCGGCAATCTCGCGCAGCGGGTTCTGGCGGCTCGCCCAGCCCTCGGGCAGCTCGGGAGTCTTGCCGTCAAAGTACTTGGCGCTCATATTGAGCGAGCGGCTCACCAGGTTGCCCCAGCTGTTGGCCAAGTCGGCGTTGTACACCTGCTCCATGCGGCTGAACGAGATTGCGCCGTCCTCGCCGGGAACGCAGTCGGTCATAAAGTAGTAGCGATAGCCCTCAACGCCCAGCATGTCGATGACGTCCTGCGGCGCAATGGCGTTGCCACGGCTCTTTGACATCTTCTCGCCCTGGCCCGTCTCGCTGTTCTTTACCATGAGGAAGCCGTGCGCAAACACGTGCTCGGGCAGTGCCTCGCCAATGGCCATGAGCATGGCCGGCCAAATCACGCAATGGAAGCGAATGATGTCCTTGCCCACCACGTGATACTGCGCAGGCCAGCGCTTGGCGTACTCGTCGGCCATGTCCGGATTGCCAAAGCCCACCGCCGTGGCGTAGTTAAGCAGCGCGTCAAACCACACGTAGGTAACGTGGCGCTCGTCAAACGGCACGGGGATGCCCCAGTCAAAGCTCGTTCGGCTCACGGAGATGTCCTTGAGGCCACCCTCCACAAAGGTGCGCACCTCGTTCATGCGGAAGGCGGGCATCACAAAGTCGGGATGCTCGTCGTACAGCGCCAGCAGGCGATCCTGGAACGCCGAGAGCTTAAAGAACCAGCTCTCCTCCTTAACGCGCTGCAGCTCGCGCTGGCACTCGGGGCACAGGTGCTGACCCTCCACGTGATGCTCCTCGTCAGACTTTTGTACCTGCGTCTCGGTGTAGTAGGTCTCTTCGTGCACGCAGTACCAGCCGTCGTAGGAGTCCTTGTAGATGTAGCCGGCGTCCTTCATGCGGTTCCATAGGTGCTGCACGGCCTGGATCTGGCGCGGCTCGGTAGTGCGGATAAAGTCGTCGTTGCTAATCTCCAGCGTCTTCCATATGTCGTGGAAGGCGGGAGCCAAGCTGTCGCACCACTCTTGGGGAGTCATGTTGTGGTCTTCGGCTGCGAGCTGGACCTTCTCGCCATGCTCGTCGAGACCGGTAAGGAACTTAACGTCCTGGCCCATCGCACGACGGAAGCGGGCCTGCACGTCGCACAGAATGGTGCAGTAGGCGGTGCCCAGGTGCGGAGCGGCGTTGACGTAGTAGATGGGGGTGGTTACATAAAACGGTGTCTTGCCTTGAGCCATGATTCCTCCTAATGACGAAGGTCCTTGAGACGAACAGCTCACAATTGTAGCCCAAACGCAGCGTATGCGGGCTGGGTTTCTTGGCTCACCACGCCTTGCTCTGGCG
>JAUMWL010000137.1 GCA_030529665.1 Coriobacteriales bacterium | reverse complement strand
ACACAACTGAACGGGCAAGCCACACAGCTCACAATCACAGCACGCTTGGAACGTGACGTCCACAACGTGCCACACATTGGCTAGAATTGTAGACGCGACTAAGGAGGTCATAATGGCTGAAAACAACGACAAGCCACGCATAATCGAGACGGCGAGCGCAACCACTTCCAAGGATAACGAGAATTCTGGTCCGTTTGCCTACATAATAACGGGTGTGAGTCTGGGCATTCTGCTGGTTCTGACCCTCTTGGGCACGGGATGCACGTCTCTTGTGCTCGCTTCGCTTGCCGCCGACAGCGGGTCTAGCAGCAACGCGTTGTCGTTTCCTTACGACGATTTGGAGAAGGACCTCGACACCGACCTTGAGGACCTGCTTGAGCGCTACTACGGCAATCCCAACGGATCGAGCAACAAGGGCTCCAAGTCCTCGCAAGAATCGGGGTTTGCCGAGGTCGCGGACGTGTTGGACTTCTCGCTGGCTCCCTACGGATCGTCCATTGACAACGAGGTGAGCGCAAACTCGTACGCCGGCACGCCCGCAGAGGTGAGGGACTTCGTAAGAAACATATCAGAGACGGACGAGGAATACACGAGGCAGCTCGTGGTGCTTTTGGACAACGCGGCAAAGAAGGAAGACGAGCGCACCGCCAAGATACAGGAAGCCAAGCAGCTATGCAGCGATGCGCGGGATGCCATAGACAAGATAGAGGTTCCCAAGCTGGAGCAGGACCAAAACGGCGACGTGGCATTCCAACTGGAATCCGGCAAGACAGAGGCTATCAAACGCTGGGAGAACATGGCAGACGAGATAGCAATGCTAGACACCACGAGCACCGTAAACACCAAGGACCTGTGGAGCATAGACGACAAGGTAGTCGACGCGACCTCAAATGCGGGAGATAAGCTAGAGAGCGCCATGGACGCGGCGTCCAAGCTCTAGCGAATCGTTCGTTTGGCCTGTGGCACACCGTTTCCGGGAAACGGTGTGCCACATTGAGTTGCTGGGAGTTGCCATGAGCATTGCAGACAAGATCTTTGTGAGCATGTGCGAAGACATTATTGCCAACGGAACCACCACCGAGGGACAGCGCGTGCGGCCTCGTTGGGAGGACGGCGCAAGTGCCTACACCATAAAGCGGTTTGGCGTGTGCAATCGCTATGATTTGCGCGTGGAGTTTCCCGCCATCACCCTGCGCCGGACCGCGCTCAAGAGCTGCATGGACGAGATCCTGTGGATCTACCAGCGCAAATCCAACAACATCCACGACCTTGCGCCGCACATTTGGGACTCATGGGCCGACGCGGACGGGTCCATAGGACGTGCTTACGGATATCAGGTGGGCAAGGTTACGCGCTACCCGGATGGCGAGTACGACCAGATGGACCGCGTGCTCAAGGACCTGCGAGAGGAGCCCTTCTCGCGCAGGATCCTTACCAACCTCTACAGCTTTGAGGACCTGCCCTACATGAACCTGTATCCTTGCGCGTATAGCTGCACGTTTAACGTTACCGACGACCGTCGCGAGGACGGACGGCTCACGCTCAACCTAGTGCTCAACCAGCGTAGCCAAGACGTGCTTGCGGCAAACAACTGGAACGTATGTCAGTACGCCTTGCTGCTTATGATGGTGGCCCAGAGCGTTGGTATGGTGGCAGGCGAGCTGGTGCACATGATTGCCGACGCGCACGTGTACGACCGCCATGTGGAGCTTGTGCGCGAGCTTATATCCAGGCCGCAGCATCCCGCGCCACAGGTGAGCCTCAACCCAGAGGTTACAGACTTCTATGACTTCTCCACCGACGACCTAAGGGTTGAGAATTACGTGTATGGCCCGCAAATAACCAACATTCCCATAGCGGTGTAAGGGGTATAACATGAACGCCATAGTCTCTGTTACGCGTGATTGGGGCATTGGCCTTGAGGGCGGGCTCTTGGTGCGCAACCGCGAGGACATGCGATTCTTTAGGCGCGCGACCATGGGAGGCACCGTGGTGTGTGGGCGCACGACGTTCCAGAGCTTTCCGGGAGGTGCGCTTAAGGGCAGGCGCAACGTGGTCATATCGACCAATCCGGATTTCTTGCCCACGGGGGCCGAGGTCGTGCACAGCGTGGACGAGGCGCTTGCGGCCGTACAAAACGAGGACCCAAACAGCGTTTGGCTCATTGGCGGCCAGAGCGTGTACGAGCAGCTCCTCCCCCACTGCCAGAGGGCATATGTGACAAAGCACGACGTTGTGGTGCCTGCCGACGCGTTCTTTCCCAACTTGGACGAGCTTGACGATTGGGTGGTAGAGAAGACCGAGGACGGTGGCATAACGCCCTCTGGCGTGCCGTTTGCGTTTGTGACATACCAGCACGTGAGATAGCAGGCAGGCGATGGGTATTATCCCCATCGCCTGCCCATTCAGTTGAGCTTACAGGTAGTCGAAGACAGCCTCGATCTGCCTCATGAGGAACTTCTCGCGAGTCTTGCGACCACGCGCGAGCTCTGCCGCAGCCACCACGGGCACCCAGTTCATGATGATCTGCTTGGCCGTGTCGCTCTTCTTTGAGTAGAGGTTGAGGTACTTCTCGGCGCTGTCGGGATGCTCCACCTTAAAGAGGAGATACGTCTGCGCAGCGTCGACGGCGGGAATGCCGGAGGTCACGTGCGCCCAGTCGACCACGTAGGGTTCGCTGCCGTCGTCGGGGATGATGATGTTTGAGGGAACAAAGTCGCCATGGCACACCTTGGAGCCGCCCTTGAGGCCGTCCAAGCGCATCTGCAGGTCGTAGCGGATTGAGGGATCGATGCTCTTTACGCTGTTGATCATGCGGCGAAGCTTGTCCTTTTGCCTGTTGAGCAGCGGCGCGTTGCCCGACTGAACCTGAAGCTGCAAATCGACGAACTGGTCAAAGTAGGTGTCGATGTTCTCCTCGTCGTCGTCAATCACCTGCTCAAGCGAGCGACCGGGAATGTACTCCAAGGCAAGCGCCCAGCTGCCTTCCCACTCCCCCTCCTTTACCTGGCTTACCTCCAGGACGCGCGGCACGCGACCGCCGGCCTCCGAGACGCGCTCGTCGTTGAGCGCCTCGTTAAACACGTCGGAGCCGGGCTTGCGCTCGTTGAACACCTTGATCAGGCGATTGCCGTCACGATACACGGCCTTGTTTTGGCGGGTGACCAGCTCCACCTTGTTGTCTGACAGAATCATGCTTTCACTCCTTCTTGTGTGGCACTATCCCTCGTAGCTGGTTGCCTTGCGACCATAGTAGGCATCCAGGTACAGCTCCTTGATCTCCGAGATGAGCGGGTAGCGCGGGTTCGCGCCGGTGCATTGGTCGTTGAACGCCTGCTCGCTCATGTCGTCAAGCGTGTCGAGGAAGTACTTCTCGTCCACGCCAAACTCGGCGATGGTCTTGTGCACGCCAACGTGCTGTTTGAGCTCCTCGATGCCCGCGACAAAGTTCTCGAACACCTCGTCGTCGGTGGCGCCGACAAAGCCGCACGCACGGCCAAACTCGGCGTAGCGCGCCTTTGCGTGGGGATACTCGTACTGCGGGAAGGTGCCCATCTTTGTGGGAACCTCGGCCGCGTTGTAGCGCATGACGCGGGTAAGAATGACGGCGTTGGCCCAACCGTGCGCAATGTGGTGGAACGCGCCGAGCTTGTGCGCCATGGAGTGGTTTACGCCCAGGAACGCGTTTGCAAACGCCATGCCGGCGAGGCAGGAGGCGTTTGCCATGTGGTCGCGTGCCTCCACATCGTCGGGGTTGTCGTAGGAGCGCGCGAGGTACTGGAACACGAGCTTGCCCGCCTTGAGCGCGAGGGTGTCGGTGTAGTCGGACGCCATTATGGAGACGTACGCCTCTATGGCATGGGTAAGCACGTCGATGCCGCTTGCGGAGGTGAGGCCCTTGGGCTGGCTCATCATGTTGTTGGTGTCCACGATCGCCATGTTGGGCATGAGCGCGTAGTCGGCCAGCGGCCACTTTACGCCCGTCTCGGCATCGGTGATAATTGCGAACGGGGTGACCTCCGAGCCGGTGCCGGAGCTGGTGGGAATGGCCACGAAGTAGCACTTGCTGCCCAGCTGCGGGTAGGTATAGACGCGCTTGCGGATGTCCATGAAGTCCATGGCCATGTCCTCAAACTTGGCCTCGGGGTGCTCGTACATGAGCCACATGATCTTTGCCGCGTCCATGGCGGAGCCGCCGCCCACCGCGATGATGGTGTCGGGCTCGAAGGACTTTATCTGACGAACACCATCCGTAGCGCACTGCAGCGTGGGATCGGGCGCCACGTCATAGAAGCAGGCGTGGGCGATGCCCATCTGGTCGAGCTTGGTCTCGATGGCCTTGGTGAAGCCACTCTTGTACAGGAAGGAGTCGGTGACTATGAAGGCGCGCTTCTTGCCCATGATGGTGCCCAGCTCGTCGAGTGCCACCGGCATGCAGCCACGCTTGAAGTAGACCTTTTCGGGGGTGCGGAACCAGAGCATGTTCTCCCGCCTCTCTGCGACCGTCTTTATGTTAAGAAGATGCATGGGGCCTACGTTGCCCGAAACCGAGTTGCCGCCCCAGGAGCCGCAGCCCAAGGTGAGCGAGGGGGCCAGCTCAAAGTTGTAGAGGTCGCCAATGCCGCCTTGCGAGGACGGTGTGTTTATGAGGATGCGGCAGGTCTTCATGGCCTGGGCGTGCTTGGCGATCTTTTGCGTCTCTGCCGTGTTGATGTAGAGCGAGGACGTGTGGCCGTAGCCACCGTCGGCGACCAGGCGCTCGGCCTTGGCCAAGGCATCGTCAAAGTCCGTGGCCTTGTACATGCCCAGCACCGGGCTGAGCTTCTCGTGGGCCATCTCCTCGGACGGGTCGACGGACTCCACCTCGCCAATAAGGACCTTGGTGTGCTTGGGCACCTCAACGCCCGCGATCTGGGCGATGCGGTACGCCGTCTGGCCAACGATCCTGGCGTTTACCGAGCCGTTCTTGATAACGGTCTTGCGCACCTTGTCGAGCTCTTCACCCTGGAGGAAGTAGCAGCCACGACGCTGGAACTCGGCCTTGGCGGCGGCGTAGGCCTCGTCGCCCACCACGGTAACGGACTGCTCGGAAGCGCAGATCATACCGTTGTCGAAGGTCTTGGAGTGAATGATGGAGTTTACGGCCATGCGGATGTCGGCCGAGTCGTCAATGATGGCAGGCGTGTTGCCAGGGCCGACGCCAAGGGCCGGCTTGCCCGAGCTGTATGCGGCGGTTACCATGCCCGGACCGCCCGTGGCCAGGATGATGTCGGACTCACGCATGACGGTGTTGGTGAGCTCGAGCGAGGGCACGTCGATCCAGCATATGATGTTTTGCGGACAACCCGCGGCCTCGGCCGCGTCGCGGACAATGCGGGCTGCCTCTATGGTGCAGCCCTTGGCGCGCGGATGCGGGCTGATGACGATGGCGTTGCGCGTCTTGAGCGCTATGAGGCACTTAAAGATGGCCGTGGACGTGGGGTTGGTGGTGGGGATTACGGCCGCCACGATGCCCATGGGCTCGGCGATCTTTGTGATGCCAGCCACCTCGTCGCGCTCCACGACGCCGCAGGTCTTGGCGTTGCGATACTTGTTGTAGATGTATTCGGAGGCGTAGTGGTTCTTTATGACCTTGTCCTCCATGACGCCCATGCCGGTCTCTTGCACCGCCATCTTTGCCAGCGGAATGCGAGCCTTGGTTGCGGCGAGGGCAGCCTCGTAGAAGATCTTGTCTACCTGCTCTTGGGAAAACGTGGCGAACACCGCTTGAGCAGAGCGCATCTGGTGCAGGCGCTCCTCCAAGGCATCCACGGTGTCGATGACCCGTACTGGCTCAGCCATTGTTCCTCCTTTTGCTAATCCTACACACATACAGGTTTAGGATACCCAATCGCGCGGACTGGTTATGCGGCGTGTGCATATTTGCAGAGAATCATCGTGGTTGGCCGTTTGGGGCTAAGCCCCTTTCGGCCACGTTATGAGCTTGGCGGAGAAGGGCGGCAGGGTGATGGTGATGCGACCGTCCTCGCATTCGGGCTCGGCGGTAAAGAAATCGGGTGTCGCGCCGCCAAAGCGCTGCCAGTCGGTGTTCATCAGCACGGTGGCGGCAGAGTCCGCACCCTCAACCTCAAACTCGCGCTCGACGGTCTTGTCAGACAAGTTCATGGCGCACAGAACGGTCCCGCCGTTGGCGTCGCGGCGCAGGAATGCGTAGGTCACTTCCTCCGTGTCGCTGGCCTCCACCCACGCGAAGCCATCGCCCTCGTAGTCGCGCTCCCACAGCGCGGGCTCGTCTCTATACATCGCGTTCAGCTCGCAGGCATAGCGGTAGAACGCCTCGTGCAGCGGCTGCTCCCGCAAGAACCAGTCCTGCTCGCGAAGCTCGTCCCACTCGCGCAGCTGCGCGACCTCCCAGCCCATGAAGTTGAGCTTCTTTCCGGGATGGGCCATCTGGTAGAGGTAGAGCACGCGAGCCTGCGCGAGCTTGTCGGGCAGCTCGGCCGATGCCATCTTTTGCGCGATGGTGGCCTTGCCGTGCACGACCTCGTCGTGCGACAAGGGCAAGAGGTAGCGCTCGTTGCCAAAGTACGCCATGGAAAACGTGAGCATGTGGTAGTTCTGCGGCCGCCACGGCATGCCGGTTTGGAACATGTCGAGCGTGTCGTGCATCCAGCCCATATCCCATTTGTAGTCGAATCCAAGGCCGCCCTGCTCAACCGGCGCGGTGCAGCCGGGCAGGCTTGTGGAGTCCTCGGCGACGGTGAAGATCCCGGGATGAAGCGACTTGAGGCCGCTGTTGAAGGTCTTCATAAAGCTTAGGGCCATGCCGTTTATGCCGCGCGTCTCGTCTCCCTGCCAGTAGATGATGCGGCTGAGCGCGTCTATGCGAATGCCGTCGAAGTGATAAACATCGAACCAGAAGTTTGCGGCGCTCTGCAGGAAGCTGCGAGTCTCTCCGCGCGAGTGCATGAAGTTGTAACTCCCCCATTCGCTCACGCCCATGGCTTGGTTGGGATACTCAAAGAGCGGGGTGCCGTCGTAGTTTGCCAGGCCCCATTCGTCGGTGGCAAAGTGCACGGGTACGAAGTCGATGATGCAGCCAATGCCCGCCGCGTGCAGCGCGTCCACCAAGTGCATGAGCTGCGTGGGCGTACCATAGCGACTGGTGGGTGCAAAGAAGCCCGTGGGCTGATAGCCCCAGCTGCCGTCGAAGGGATGCTCACTTAAGGGCAGGAACTCCACGTGCGTCACGCCCAGCTCGGTGAGGTAGCCGGGTAACGTTTGCGCTAGATCATCGTAGGTATGCCAATCCGCGGGGTTGACCGAGACTGCGCGCAGCGAATGCTTGCGCCAGCTGCCCGCATGTAGCTCGTAGACGTTCATGGGCTTGTTGCGACAATCCGAACGCGAGGCCATCCACTCCTCGTCTTGCCAGTCATAGGTGAGGTTGGCCACCACGCTCTTGTGTGCGGGACGCACCTGCGCCTCAAAGGCGTAGGGGTCGGCGTGGTCCACGCAGGTCCCGCCGTGCCAGATGCGATACTCGTAGGTGTCACCCACGCTCACATCCGGCACCGTGACCTCCCAAAAGTTGCCGTCCGCGACCTTGTGCATGTCTTTGACCTCGTTGGCCAAAACCAGTTGCACGTCCTCCGCCGCCGGGGCATAGGTGCGAAACCGCACGCCGCCCTCCTCGATGCTCGCCCCAAGCATAAGGTGGGCGTAGAAATCCTGACCGGCATAGAAGTTGCGCGTGTCCATGTTCATGGGGCTTCTCCAATAGTTCGCGAGTTTATGTTGTAACTATCGTAGCATGGTGTTGCGGAAATAGACATCATCGTGATTGGCCGTTTGGGG
>JAUMWL010000136.1 GCA_030529665.1 Coriobacteriales bacterium | reverse complement strand
CTATTGCGTCGCGGGACCGGCAGTTTTGGCAAAAGGTGTTTAGCCCCTTTTGACACTTTCGATAGCGGCGACCTCGCGCTCCGTGAGCATGCGCCACTTGCCCTCGTCGCAGTTGCTCAGCGCGAGCGGGCCAAAGGTGTCGCGGTGGAGGCGAAGGACCTTGTGCCCCACCGCCGCCATCATGCGCTTTACCTGGTGTTTTCGGCCCTCACGGATGGTAAGGCCCACCACCGTGGCGTTTCCCAGCGTACCCTCGTCCGCAACCCGCGAGAACAGCGTGTCGTCTGGGCCGATTATCTCCACCTGTGCCGGCTGCGCGGGACCATCGTCTAGCATGACGCCCTGGCGCAAGCGCTCCAGCTCACGTGCCTTGGGTACGCCATCTACCAAGGCGACGTAGTGCTTGCTCACGTGCTTGGAGGGATGCAACAACTCCTGCGCGGCATTCCCGTCGGTGGTGAACAACAGGATGCCTGTGGTGTCGCGGTCGAGCCTGCCCACGGGAAAGAGCCCCGGAAACCGGCGAGTGGGCACCAGGCTCGCCACGCACGGCCGCCCGTGCGGGTCCTTCATGGTGGTAAGATACCCCGCCGGCTTGTTGAGCATGAGGTAGGCGGGCCTTTGCTGAAGCCGCACTTCCCTGCCGTCAACACACACGTGGTCGCACGCGGGGTCCACCTTGCTGCCCAGCTCGGTCACAACATGGCCGTTTACCGTTACCCTGCCTGCCGTCATGAGGTTCTCGGACCCGCGCCTGCTGGCAACGCCAGCCCGCGCAAGGAATCGCTGCAGCCTCATGGGCACGATGCGCTCCTCTTGCCCACGCGCGTTGCCGCCCTTGGGCACCATGCGACCGCTACTCATCCGCGTCATCCCGCCGCAGCTCGTATTCCTGGCTGTCGTCAACGCCACCCAACAGGTCCTGCTCTTCCTCCAGGTCCTCGGCGACCTCCTCCAGCGGCACCTCCATACTGCGCCCCGACAGGCGCTCGCGAATGAACTGGCGCGACTCCTCGTCGGGCGCAAACTCCTCCAGCGGAGGCAGGTCGCGCACCGAGCGCATGCCAAACGTTTGCAAAAACTGGTTGGTGGTGCCAAACAGCACGGCCTGTCGCGCATCCTTGCCCACCTCGCGCACGAGGCCCTTCTCCTTGAGCGACGCAATGACGCCGTCGGAGTTGACCCCGCGCACCGAGCGCACGCCATCGCGCGACACGGGCTGATGGTAGGCGATCACCGCCAAGGTCTCCAGGGCCGCTTGGGAGAGCTTGCGCTTGTCCCAAGACAGCACGTACGCCTCCACCTGGTCATGGTAGGCCGGATGCGTGAACAAGCGCCACCCCCCGGCAACCTCCCTCAGCTGAATGCCGCGGTTGGCGTCCGCATAGTCTGCGGAAAGCGCAGAGAGCGCCTGGGCCACGTCCCGCTCGTCGGCCTGGGCGGCCCGGGCCAGCTCACGCGCAGGAACGGCGTCGGTAGAGACCAACAGCAGCGCCTCCAAAACGCCCATGAGCGACCCCTGGTCCAACGCGGAAACATCACGCATCAGTACTCCTCCTCGCCAATGCTCGTAAGGGCAGACTCGTCCAGCTCAAACGCTGGCGCCCCCTCCACGCGAACGATGTCAATCTCGCCAAACACCTCGGACTGGCTCACGGTTACCGAGCCGCGCTTTGCCAGCTCGAGCATGGCCAAAAACGTAGTCACGACAGCCTCCACCGTTCTCTCCCCCTGCAAGAGCTCGGTAAACGTAACGGCACCTCGTGCACGTGTGATGCGGTCAACCGCTGCAACCGTAAGCGCTATGGGCACGCGGCGTGGGGCGACGTGCTCGGCGTCCAAAAGAAAGCTCTCGCGCCGCGCGGTAAGGTCGGCGCAGATAACACCTAGGCTTCGCAGCGAGATCCCCTCAAGGTAGTCGGGCATGAGCCCCATAAACTCCGGGTCCGGGCCGGCCGTGCGCGGATGCATGAGCGACTCCGCCTCCATGCGACTCCCCAAGGCCGCCCCAGCGTTGCGAAACTGCTTGTACGCAATCAGCCTGCTTACCAGGACCTCGCGCGCCTCGTCGGGCGAGAGGTTCTGCAAGTCGTCTTCTTCCAGCTCGTCCAAAGGACGGCGCACGGGCTCCTCCGGCACGAGCGAGGCGGCCTTCATGTCGAGCAGCGTGGAGGCCACCAGCACAAAGTCGCTCGCCACCTCCAGGTCCATCTCGCCCATGCGCCGGACCTCCTCTAGGTACTGGTCGGCAACCTCGGCGATGGAGATGGAGCCTATGGCAAGCTTTTGCTTGCTCACGAGCGCGAGCAAAAGGTCGAAGGGTCCCGAGAAGGCCTGTGTGCGCACCTTGTACGACATGCTAGATCCCCAAAAGCACATCCGACAGGTTGCCTGCCGTCACGTCCAGGTACATGCCAACGGGGTCTACGTGCAGCACCATGGGCACCAGGTACAACACGGCCATGAGCACGGGAAGCGCATAGCGCTGGACCTGGTAGTATTGCGTGCGCGCCTTGCCCTTGAGCAGGGGAAACACGATGGCCGACCCATCCAGCGGAGGCAAGGGAATGAGGTTGAAGAACATGAGCATGAGGTTGAGATACACGTATGCGTAGAGCACCCGCAGGAGTACGAGCAAGGCGTTGGCCCATTCGGGCGACGCGGCCAAGGTGTCAAAGGAGGCATAGAGCGCCCTAAAGGCCAGCGAGCCCACGAGCGCCTGCACCAGGTTGCAGGCAGGACCGGCCAGCGCCACCAGCACCTCGCCGCGCACGGGGTTTCGCAGGCGGTTGGGGTTGTAGGGCACAGGCTTGGCAAACGCAAAGATGGGACCGCCAGCAAGTGCCATCAAAAGTGGGAGCAGCACGGAGCCCACGGGGTCCAGGTGCGCAATGGGATTGAGCGTAAGCCTGCCGGCGTTCTTTGCCGTGGGGTCGCCCAAGGCATTGGCCGCAGCCGCATGCGCCATCTCGTGAAACACCGTAGCCACCAGCACCACGAGCACCGAAAGCGCGATGCTCAGCACGCGATCGAATGAGAACCCAGTCACTCGCAGCTCCTATCGAAGGCTCGCCCGCAGCTTGCAGAGCAACCAGTCAATGACAAAGAGCAGCAAAGAGACAATGGCCAGGTCTCCCTTAAGCACCCCGCCAAAGGGCGTATCGACCGCAAGCAACCCAAGGTTTTGCCACGGCAGATACGAGGTGATGAGGTCGGTCGTGGTGCTGAGTGTGGTACGGAAGAAGGGCAGCGAAAGGGCGTTAAGAAGGACGATGACCACCATCGCAAAGGCGCAGAGTCGTATTGCCCAGGCAAGAAGCAGCAGCAATCCGCGGCCAAGCGCATAGATGCCCCCGCGCGCAGGCGCGTCATCCCACGTGAGCTCTCGCCGCACCACGGGCTCCTCCATGAGGCCACGATAGGCAGCTGCCTGCCCATAGGGCATGTCGTCGCGGTACATGGTGCGACGCTGGACGGGCTGCTGGCGCTCAACGGTGCGTTTGACGACGGTCGTGCGCTGAGCCTCGGGCTCCCTCATGTGCCTAGCCATTACACATCAGCCTCCATCTTCTCGGTAAGCTCGAGCCACTCCTCCTCGAGCAGGGGGATCTTCTTTGAGAGCGACGTATACTCCTTCATGGCGCGGTCGAAGGCCGCCGCGTCGTTGTAGAGCTCCTCGGACGCCATGAGTTCCATGAGCTCTGCGTAGCGCTTCTGCGCTGGTGCGAGCGCGGCCTCCACCTCCGCAAGACGGCGCTTGGTGGATGCTAGCGCCCGGCTGCGGGCCTGACGCGCCTCCGCCTCGGCTCGCCGCTGCTCGCGCGTCTTTACGTTGCGGCCCTCGGGCTTTGGCTCGGCGGTTGCGTTGGGACGCGTGGCGGCCACATACGCCGCACCTTGCGCCTCCTGCTGCTCGGCCTCTATCTGCGCGCGCTTGTACGCATAGTACTCGTAGTCGCCCGCATACACCGTCGCCTTGTGGTCGCGCACGTCCACGATCTTGTTTGAGATGGCACGCACCAGGTGCTCGTCGTGGCTGATGAGCACGATGGTGCCCGAAAAGTCCTTGAGGGCCCGCTCCAGCACGTCTACCGAGTCGATGTCCAGGTGGTTGGTGGGCTCGTCCAAGAGCAGCAGCGGGTCGGGCGCCACGAGCATCTTTGCCAAGGCGAGTCGCGCGCGCTCACCGCCGCTCAGCACGCTCACGCGCTTTAGAACGTCGTCGCCATGGAACAAGAACGCCCCGAGCAACCGCCGCTCCTCCGAGCTGGTCCAGCCCGGCGCCACCTCGTCCATCTCACCTATGACCGTGTTTGCCGGGTTGAGCGTCTCCAGCTGATGCTGGGCGTAGTAGGCGTGGGTGACGTTCTTGCCCAGCTCGATCTTGCCCGCGGTAGGCGCGATGGCCTCGCCAATGAGCTTCATGAGCGTGGACTTGCCCGCGCCGTTGGGACCCACCAGGGCCACGTGGTCGCCGCGATACAGCGTGAGGTTGAGGTCGTCGTACACCCGGTTGGACCCAAAGTGCTTGGAAACGCCCTCAAGGCTCACCACCATGTCGCCCGTGCGCGGCGGCTCGGGAAACCTAAAGTGCATGGCCTGGTGCGACTCGGGCAGCACTACCAGCTCTTCCTTTATGCGCTCCACGCGCTTTACGCGCTCCTGCACCTGCTTGGCCTTGGTGGGCTTGTACCTAAACCGCTCTATAAAGACCTCCATGTGCACGATGTCGCGCTCCTGCGCCGCGCGCTTGGCCTTGAGCTGCTCCAAGTTGTCCTCGCGCTGCTTGAGGTAGCTGGAATAGTTGCCCGAGTACGTGTAGAGGCGCTTGTTCTCCAAAGACGCCACGTGGCTAACGCAGGCGTCCATAAAGGTGCGGTCGTGGCTTACCAGCAGCACCGCGCCGTCGTAGCTGGCCAAGAACTGCTCGAGCCACTGGACGCTCTCCAGGTCCAGGTGGTTGGTGGGTTCGTCCAGCAAGAGAAGGTCGGGATGGCGCAGCAGCAGCTTGGAGAGCGCAATGCGCATCTGCCATCCGCCCGAGAAGTCCTTGGCGGGCTTGTCAAAGTCCTCTATGGGAAAGCCGAGGCCACTGAGGATGGCGCGTGCCCGAGCGTTGAGCTCGTATCCGCCCAGCCGGTCGAAGCGGTCCTGCGCATGACCGTAGCGCTCGAGCATGCGCTCCTGCTCCTCGCCCTCATCTGACTGGGATATGGCGTGCTCGAGCTCGGTTATGAGCCGCTCCACCTCGCGAATCTCCACCGCCGAGTCCAGGACCTCCTGCAGCGCGGTCTTGTTGCCAGCGAGCTTGGTCTCTTGCTCCAGGTAGCCCAAGGTGGTGTCGCGCGCAAACGTTACGGTTCCCTCGTCTGCGGACTCCAGCCCCATTATTATGCGCAAAAGCGTCGTCTTTCCGGCGCCATTAGGCCCCACCAGTGCCCACCTCTCGCCCGCATTGAGCTGCAAGGTGGCCCCGGAGTACAGGACGCGTCCGCCAAACGACTTCTCGATCTTGTCGGCAAGTGCTATCAAGTCTTCTCCCTACGTAGTTTGCCAGCCCATTGTACCCGATTACACAAGACCGAGCTTTGCCGAGATTATGCGACGCAGCGACTCGTCTATGCGCGACTCGGAGACCTCTCCCTCGCGCACGGCTTCCAGAAGCCCGTTGTATGCCTGCTCAAAGTCCTTGGGCATGAGCACCAGGTCGGCTCCGGCCTGTATGGCGAGGACGGCCTGCTGGTTGGGCTCGCATGCCTGTACCGCGGCCTCCATTTCCAGCGAGTCGGTGATCACCAGGCCCTCGTAGCCCAGCTGCTTGCGAAGTATGCCGTCGATCACGGCGGGATTGAGCGACGCGGGCAGGTCCGTGTTGGCGTCCGTGAGGCCCGCACACGTTAGGTGGCCCACCATAACAAGGGGCACCTGCTCCTTTATGGCGGCCTCAAAGGGCACGAGCGACCACGCGCGCATATCGTCCAGCGAGGCGTCGGTGTAGATGCTTACGTTATGGGAGTCGCCCTCGGCAGACCCGATGCCCGGAAAGTGCTTGGCCGAGCACAGGATTCCGGCCTTGGCAAAGCCGCGTACCTGGGCGGCGACCATGGGCGCGACGTCCTCGGGCGTCTGGCCAAACGACCGGAGCGCCATGGTCTTGTCGTCCGAGGTCGCAATGTCTGCCACCGGGGCAAAGTCCACATTGAATCCAAGGTCTTTTAGATACGAGCCCACGTAGTACGCCGCATCCTGGGCGTCACTTGTGCTGCCCGCCTCCCCAATGGCGGCCATGTCGCCTACGTCTTCCACGCCAAACGCCTCGTTGCTCGCAATGCGGGTCACCGTTCCGCCTTCCTCGTCAACGCAGGTGAGAAGCGGCAATCCACACGCCTCCTCCGAGAACTCCTGGGAGTTTTGCAGCATCTCCTTTGTTTGCTCGGGCGTCTGGAGGTTCTGCGCAAAGTAGCAGATGCCACCCACCGGATACTCCAAGAGCGCCTGCCTGGTGGTCTCGCCTGCGGCTATTGTTACACCCACGCCCGTTATGGACTCCGGCGTAACCACAAAGAGCTGCGCTACCTTTTGTTCGGGCGATAGCGCCTTTATGTGTTGCTCCACCACATCCACTTCTTTTTGGGAGCTGGCGTTGGTTGCGGAATCCGTGTCGGAATCGGTTTTTTGCGTGCAGCCCGCCATCGTAAATACGCCGGCCACCGCCACACACACGATGAGCGTAATAAGGACGACCGCCAGTGGCAGCCTTGCGTTCTTTTTCTTGTTCATAGCACCTGTGTTTGTGTCCATGTGCGCCAATGCAGGTCGCACATATTGCGCCAATTGCCTTCCTCAGTTTAGCGTAGTGGTTTTGCCATGGGTTCTTAAGAAGGGATACACCACATTTTTGTTTCATTCGTGCTAGAATAGCCAATGTCTGTAACAATCTCTCTTGGCAAGAGGTAATGCACATGGATATTAAGACCACGCAAGACGGCAACAAGGCCACCATCGTCCTTAACGGCAAGCTTTCCGTTGCGACCAGCCCCGATTTGGAGAGCGCCATCCAGAACCTTCCCGCAGAGGTAAACGAGTTCGAGATCGATCTTTCCGACCTTGACTACATCTCTTCGGCAGGCCTGCGCGTGCTCGTAAGCACCGAGAAGACCGCTGCTCAGCGCGGTGGCAAGATGACGCTTCTGCATCCCAACGAGGAGGTCGCCGAGGTGTTTGACATGACCGGCCTCAACGCCGTCTTTACGATTGTGGAGTAGCCGATCGGATTACGTTTTGCATTGCTCGCATGTCCAGGGGCGCAACTCGCAAGGTTGCGCCCCTTTTTTTGCGCGTGCGTGAGGGGTTGTGACGTGATTTGGCGGGTTTTGGCGGTACTTGGCGGGATTGCATTGACGTGTTTTTGAAAAAAGACACTTGTGCTCTTTGGGAGGTTCTGATAGAGTACTCGTTGTTGCAAGGGCGATTGGCTCAGGGGTAGAGCACATCCTTCACACGGATGGGGTCGCTGGTTCGAATCCAGCATCGCCCACCATGAATTCGAGCAGGTCAGACGTAGCGTCTGGCCTGTTTTTTGCGTGCTTACGCTACTGCCGACCACACTACCGACCAAAACCGTAGTGTCGATGTGTGAGCGTGCTGTCTTTGAGACCAGTGTGGATCACGAGCCCAGAGGCGTGCTGTCTTTGCGAGCTGTGTGGGTCATTCGCAATGTAGCGTGCTGACTTTGCGACCAGTGTGGCTCGCGAGCCAGGAGATGTGCTGTCTTTTGGAGCTGTGTGGCCCGTCCACCCACACAGCTCGCGATTACAGCACACATGGCCGGGAGTGACCCACACAGCTCGCATTTACAGCACG
>JAUMWL010000286.1 GCA_030529665.1 Coriobacteriales bacterium | reverse complement strand
GGGCGCTGGTCGGTCAGGTAGTCGCGCGCGACGACCTCCTCCAGGGTGTAGGGGGAGAGCGAGTAGATGCCCGGCAGGTCGGCGATGGTCACGTCGTCGTGGCCGCGCAGCCTGCCGTGCTTCTCCTCCACCGTAACGCCCGGCCAGTTGCCCACGTACTGGTTGGAGCCGGTGAGCGCGTTAAAGAGCGTGGTCTTGCCACAGTTGGGATTGCCCGCGAGGGCGATGGTGATGTTTGCCATGGGCTTACGCCACCTCCTCGACCTGAATCATTTGGCAGTCGGCCTTGCGCACCGAGAGCTCGTATCCGCGCACCGTAACCTCCATGGGGTCTCCCAACGGCGCGACCTTGCGCACGTGGACGACCTGTCCCTTGGTGATGCCCATGTCCATGATTCGGCGCTTTACGGGACCCGTGCCCGTAAGCTTGGTGACCCGCACCGTTTGGCCCACCTTTGCGTCCTTGAGTGTCATGCGTGCTCCTTCCTCTGCATGCTTGAGCCCATCCTTGGTCGTGCGTTAGACAAAGATCTTTTGTGCCATCTGGCTGCTAATGGCCACGCGCGTGTCGCGTATGGCGCAAATGACGTTTCCGTTTATTTGGTTGATCACCGTAATGGGGGTTCCCACGACAAACCCAAGCCCCTCAAGGAACTGCCTGGTCTGTGGCTTTCCGCCAATGCGGGTGATGATGCTGCTCTGTCCCGGCTGCAAAAGCGTGAGGGGCATTGATGGCCGCCTTTCCTAGTTAGCCTTGCCTAACCTTAGTTAAGTTAGCGTAGTCTAACCGAAAAGTCAACCGTGACTAACTGGTGAGTGTGGGGGACAGCGAGGACAGACAAAAGGGACAGTCCCCCGCGTTCGGCCCCTTGCGGGCCCGGACTCGGAGGACAGTCCCTTTTGTCTATCCTGTCGGGCCCTCGACCCACAGGTTTTTGATTGACCAAAAGCACAGCGCGAGGGACTCCTCCCCCGCGCTGAGAAAAGCTACCTTGTGTTGGGAACGTCGCCCCGATTGCCGACTACGCAGCCATGAGCATCTGGCCGTCCTTGAGAATCTCCTGGAGCATCTCGTAGCCAAAGGAACCGAGCTCCGCGAGCACGCGCTTGCGGCCGTCGCCCTTTTTGAGCGTGGCGTGGAATTGCTCGAGAGCCTCGTGACGCTCCTCCTTGGACGCACCCTGGATCTTAATTCCGCGATTACGCAGTACCTCGACCGCCTTTGTCAGGGCGTAAAGCGCGACAAGCTGGTAGTCAGGCATGGTGGCGAGCTTGCGCTGGTACAGCGAGCTGCCCAGGCCGTCCGGTACAAAGTCCTGCCCCTGGAGGGTGAGCAACTCCTCGATGGCACTTCTCAGCTGTTCGGGCATCTTGTGGCCTAGGTTCTTGCGCTTGCGCTTGCGTTCACGCAGCTTTTTTACCACAATCGTGCCCGCCACGATAACGACCGCCGTTGGCACCGCGACCGCCACGGCAATGAGCTTTACCTTCTTCATCCTGTCTCCCCCACGCGAGTTCCTTGCCCTACCCTACTACACTGCCGAATACGCCGTCTTGGCACTCACGCCCGAAAGCGCACCAATCTTGCCCGCGAGCGCCGAGATCACGTCGCCCGGCGCGTCCACGGCCACGCTTATCACGTTAATGCCGCGCTCCCGGTACGGCACGCCCATGCGACCAATAATGTAATCGCCGTACTCGTGGAGCAGCGCGTTGAGCCGTTCCACCGACTCGGCGTCTTCCACAATGATGCCAATCACCGCCACGCGCGTTTCCATGGGCACTCCCCCCTGCTTGTGCTAAGCCGTCGTGGTCGTGGTCGTTGTCTCGGTCGCGGGGGCGGCTGCATCAGTCGTGGCCTGCTCCGACGACGCCTCCGTCGACCCCGAGTCTGTGGGTGTGGGCTCGGGCGTTACCTCGGGCGTAGGCTCGGGCGTGGGGTCGGTCGTTGTGGTTGACGAAGAATCGGTGTCGGTGGGCGTGGGCTCAGGCGTTGGGGTGGGCGTATCGGTGCCGGAGTCCTTCTTCTCGCCGTCGGTGTTTTCGGATTCGCTCTTGTTCTCGTCCTTGTTGTTGTCCT
>JAUMWL010000285.1 GCA_030529665.1 Coriobacteriales bacterium | reverse complement strand
AAACCCATGTCCAACGTGAGGGGGTGCATCACGTAGTCAATAGCCGGGTTTAACGTCACGGTATAAATCAACGTAAGCTCCTTCCAGCCCAAAAACCTATCCGAACCCGCAAAGCGGGTACCAACCTAACCTAAAGACTCGAGCAGGAAACGCGACCGTCGATTTGTCATTATGCTTCGATTGAGGCGCTACTCTCCATGCCGATTGGTAGTACAAACGTTACTCTGCAACGCCCTCTTCGATCGCCGCGGTGATCTCTTCCTCGCTGTCGGAGTCAAGGACGAGCTCGCAGAAAGCGGGCTGCATGAGCATGGCCGCAGTCTTGGAGAGGATGCGCAGGTGCGTGGTGCCAGCCTCGCCGCCAGGAACAAAGATTGCGATGGCAGCCTTGATGTCGGAGCCGTCCAACGATTTCCACTCAATGTCGCCGGCAAACTTGACGACAATAATGGCGGCCTCCTCAATGGCCTCGGACTTGGCGTGCGGAAGTGCAAAGCCACCAGTCATGCCCGTGGCGCCCTGCGCCTCGCGCTCGTTGAACGCCGCAAGAACGGCGTCCTTGTCCTCGGCGATACCGAGCTCTACTGCCTTCTCGGACAGAAACTCGATGGCCTCGGCCGTATTCTTGGCGGAATTGTCGAAGAAGACCTTCTTGACGAGTTTGCTCATTAGATTACTCCTATCTGTTCGCGCTGACTTAACAGCCTTGTCTATTACTTTTAGACCAATGTTCCAACAATTTGTATATGTCCTCGGTGACCGTACAAACTTTGGGGTTCTACGTAATGGTTTCGTCACTTTGCTATGTAACGTCCAATGCATTTGGGCGTTTACTCCACCAATCCCGCAGCGGCGGCAAATGCCGAGACGACCGTCTTGGCATCCTCGATAAGCCCTGCGCGTATGGCATCGACCACGTCTTGGACGGGAATCCACACCACGTCCACCAACTCCCCGTCGTCCGGGGTCGACTCCCGAAGCTCTATGTCCCTGGCCACAAAGATGCGCGTCTTCTCGTTGGTAAAGCCCGGGGCGCCATTGGAGTTTGCCAGAAACTCTATGCGACCCGCGACGATTCCCGTCTCCTCCTGCAGCTCGCGCGCCGCGCACACGGCCGGGTCCTCGTTGGGGTCGATCTTTCCTGCCGGGATCTCTAGCGTCATGCGATCGATGGCAACCCTATACTGCCGCACCAGGCACATCTTGCCATCCTTCACCACGCAAACGCCTGCCCCGCCGTTATGACGCACGATTTCGCGCCAACTCTGGCTCTTGTCGCTAAGCTCCACACGCAGGTGCTCGACGCCAAATATCCTTCCCTGCCATTCCTTGTCTGTTTGCAAGACCTTCTCGACCAGACGCTCGTCTGGCTCTAGCAGTTGTCGTACCGTATCCAAAGACATAAGTCCCGCCACCCCTCTTGTTACTTGTCCACCAAATTGGTTATGATTATATAGTTTGCTATTGGTGCTTAGGGGATGGTGATTCAAATGGCCAACGACAAGTCTGCCACGCGGGTGATTGGCCGCGGCGGCGAGACGATGCAGCTAGATGATGACGTGTTGAATTTTCGCACGGGTGGGTCCACGGAGACCATGCCCGTACAGAGCATTACGGAGCTTAGGATTGTAGATGCGCAGACCGCCCGCGACATTGTGCAGCATACCGAGTTGAATCCCTACGGCGCATGGACCAAGAAAATGGAAGGTTCCAACGGCAAGACGGCCTATGTGGTGGTCAAGGGGCGTGTGAGTTGCTGGGTAATGGAGATCACCAAGAACCAAGTGCCCAATGCCCATGCCTTTGCCAAGCGAATTAGGCCACAGTTTGAGGAAGAGGAGGAGCGCGAGGGCTACATTCCCGGTCGCGTTATAAACACGCCACTTGGCGCGCTGTTTACCGTTGGGTCCATAGCCTGCGTGTTTGCGGCTGTCATGCTGGTGTTTCAGTTCCAGCTTCCGTTAGCCGGCATTGTGGTCGGTTTGCTGGGAACCATCATGTGGTTCAGGATTAAGTAGCGATGTGAGGAAGTCGAACCTTCCCAAGCCATTGCCACGCTACACCACGACAAAAGATGTTTTAACAA
>JAUMWL010000135.1 GCA_030529665.1 Coriobacteriales bacterium | reverse complement strand
CCGCTGCCGCGCGCAGTTCCGCAGCGCAGCGAGGACTGTTTGAGCACGGCTCGGCGCTGGGCCGCAAGAATCTGGGCTGTTGCGTAACAAGGTCTTGTGCCATCGGGATGCTCCAAATCGTGCGACCGGCGTGTGGTTTGCATGCTATTATAGTCAACGGCTGTAGCTGGCATACATAAACCATGTGCCATGGCAACAAGAGAGAAGGCACGGATCTTTGACCAACCCTCTTTTATCTGCGGTTTTGGGAGCTGTTAAGCAAGCGACCATGAGCGTGTTTCGTCACCTGCCCATCGCGCGCAAAACTGTGGTGTTCAACAACTTTAACGGGCGCGGGTTTGGCGACAATCCAAAGTACATTGCCCAGGAGTTGTCTGGGCAGGACGTGCGGCTTGTGTGGCTGTGTACCAAAGAGACGCTGCGCTCCGAGTTTCCACCTTTCATCACTCCCGTGTGCCTGTACCATCCGCGTGGCTGGTATTACATGTGCACGGCCCGGGTTTTGGTAAGCAACGTGCGCAACGTTCCCGGGTATCGCAAGCGCAAGGGTCAGTTCTACTTGCAGACTTGGCATGGAGTCACGTGGTTCAAGCGCGTGGAGAAGGACGCCCAGGAGCTCTTGGGCCCCGAGTACGTAGAGCGGGCAAAGCTCGACGGAAAGATGTGCGACCTCTTTATTGCCAACAACGCGTTTGACGAGGAGCTGTTCCACACCTCGTTTTGGTACGACGGTCCAGTCATGCGGTGCGGCATGCCGCGACTGGCGCCCATAATACGGCGCGATGCCGTCCAACGCGAGCGCGTGCTGGGTGCCTTGGGTGTCTCGCCAGCGTGCAAGACGGTGTTGTTTGCCCCCACTTTTAGGGATGGCAACATTACCTATGTGCCTCCCTTGGACGTGGACCGCCTGCTCGCTGCTCTAGGGCAGGCTTTTGGCGGTACGTTTGTGTGCCTGCTGCGCCTGCATCCCAACGTTCCAAAGGGGAGCTTTCCCGCAGCGAACAACGTAGTGGACGCAAGCTCCTGGCCCGACATCCAAGAAGTGCTCGCCGTTGCCGACGTGCTGGTAACGGACTACTCAAGCATTTGCTTCGACTTTGTTATGGGCGTCCCGCGACCCGTGTACATGTACATACCCGACATGGATGAGTACGTATCGGGCGCCCGCAGGCCCTACCACGACCTGTCGCAGACGCCGTTTGACATCTCATGCACCATGGACGAGCTCTGCCAGGCGGTCTTGTCTACCAACCTGCAGCAGACGCAAGAGCGGTATGCCAAGTTCCTAAGGGAGTACGGGTTTGAGGATGACGGCCACGGAGCGGAGCGCGTGGCGTCGCTGATTCTGGACGTCTGCAACGACCGCGAAGGCTAGCCCGCGCTTGGCTCGCCGCGATTCGCGAGCTTTTGTACAACGGCATCGCGCAGGTACTTGTATGGCTCAATGCCAAACAAGGCCGTGAGTCCCACATACAAGGCGATCCCCAGCAAGACCTTGAGCATAAGGCCAAGCAAGAGGTTGTTGAGCGAAAGCGGAACAAGGTACACGGCTACGCCCATTGCCGAGGCGCACGCTATGGACGGCACGATGTCGCGCAGCTGGGTCTTAATGCCATAGTTGAGGTAGCGCTTCATCTGAAAAATGTTGACGATGGTTCCGTAGAGCTCGTACAGGGCCATGGTGACTGCAATCGCCATGGTGCCTTTGTACACGCCAACCACTAGCAAAAGCACGTACACGGGCTTCTTTATAAATTCCAGCTGCAGCACAACGTCGCTGCGCCCAATTGCCTTTAGGGCCTGCAGGGGAATGACGCCCAGCACGCCAATGGTGAATCCCATGGACAAGACCTGGAGGTAGGGGACGCACTCAAGCCATTTGTCGGTAAACAGCAAGACGACGATGTCGGTGGCGGTGGCGGCCATGCCAAGCAGCAGGGGGGCGGTGAGGTACGACATTACCTGCATGCAGCGGCGGCAGATCTGCCTCACGGAGTCCGTGTTGCTGCTTTCGTTGGACATAATGGGAAAGAGCACGCCCATAACGGCCGTGCTTAGGTTGGTCGTAATAAGCTGTGGCAACTGCTGTCCCTTGTTGTAGAAGGCCAGGTCGGCCGGGGTATAGAACTTGCCCACAATGAGCGACCTCAGCTGGCCAAAAAACGTGCCGCTTAGGTCGGCAGCAAGCACCTTCCACCCATAGCTCATAAGCGGCTTTGCGGCGGCCCAAGAAAAGAGCAAACGTGGCCTCCACGGAACGGTGAACAGCAGCACCAAGGCGTCGACGATGGTGTCGGCAAAGTACTGCGCAATGAGCGCCCACACGCCAAACCCCTGCATGGCCATGGCGACGCCCACCACGCCCGAGACGAGCGTTCCAAACAGGGACGACCAAAAGAACCGCTTAAACAAGAGGTGGCGCGACACGTATGCGTGCTGAATCGCGCCAAACGCGCTAATGGGAATCCTGAGCGCAAACACCCTGAGCACGAGGCAGAGCGATGGCTGGTCATAAAAGGCCTCTATTGCGGGGGCAGCGGCAAAGATAATGCCATACAGCACAAACGAGCACACAAGGCTGCAGTAGAACATGGTAGAGAAGTCCGTCTCGTCCGCGTCCTTCTTCTGTATGAGCGCGGTGGCAAAACCGCTGGTCACAAAGGTGTTTGCCAGCGTAATGAACACGAGCACCATGGCAATGATGCCGTAGTCGCTGGGCGAGAGAAGGCGTGCGAGCACGACCGACACCACAAACGACACCAATTGAGTCGCAAGGCGCTCGCTAAACATCCAAATAAAACCCGAGACGGCAGCCTTCCTGCGACTTGGTTTGCCCGTCTGTGCCATACTCAATCCCCGTCTTTAGCCTACGCAACCCATATAATATATCGCAAAGCCTTGCGGCGCATTGCCGCTCTATGGGAAAGAGACACCATGGACTCATCCATTCTTACGGCAGTTGGAACGTTCTATAGCGCGTCGAGGTGGAGAATGCCCCTCACGGCGTGGAAGCATGAGCACTTTATGTCAGGCACGGATGGCATGGCATACAAGCTCGCGGTGCTGGCGCCCGCCTTTGCCTATGGCGTCCTGCGAAACGTTTTTCGACGCAAACCCTCCCGTGCGCCGGAGCTTGGCCTGGCGGTCGTGGCCATCATAAAGAACGAGGGCGCGTACATTAAGGAGTGGATTGAGTACCATAGGCTCGTTGGCGTCGAGCGCTTCTATTTGTACGACAACCAGAGCGACGACAACACGCTCGATCTGCTTGCCCCCTATGTGCGTCAGGGCGTTGTGGTGCTTGAGCGCATGGCGGGGGAGGCTCGGCAGATGGATGCCTACAACGATGCCCTGCGCCACCATGGCAGAGCCTGCAAGTACATGGCCTTTATCGACGCGGACGAGTTTATTGCCGTGGGCGACGAGCCCCTACTGCGCTGCCTGGACAACAAGCTCACGGGCAGGGCTGGTGGACTTGCCCTCAACTGGCTCATTTTTGGGTCAGGCGGCCAGACACACAGGGACGAGGGGCTGGTAATTGAGCGCTTTACCCAGCGCGCTCCGTATTCCCACCACAAGAACCTGCATGTAAAGGAGATCTGCAGGCCGCAAACCGTGCTTGGCGTGTACAACCCGCATTTTTGCCATTATTTGTGGGGATACCACGCAATAGACGTGTGGGGCCGCCCGGTTGTGGGCGCCTATACGCAGGAGCTTCCCGCTGAGCCTTTTCCGCGGCTGCACCACTACTTTACCAAGTCCTTGGAGGAGTTTAGGGCAAAGCGTCTGCGTGGCTGCGCGGACGACCACGAGGACCGGCCCATGGATGACTTCTACGAGCACGATTGCAACGATGAGACGGACACCACGCTTGCAGAATATGCGCCGCAGGTGCGGGCGGCATGCGCGTAGCGCTACTTGGAGTCTAGCGGGAAGTCCTCCATCTTCATAAGCAGGAGCACTACCGCCTCTCCCATCTTGCGAACGGCGCCCCTCTTCCACGAGCGACCACGTATCATACGGGGTATGCGCAAGAGGCGCGGAGCGGTGGACACCGACGTAAACGAGCTGATTCGCCTTTGGTCGCGCGGGCTCAGCTGGTCGTAGTAGACGTCGCAAAACGACTTTGCCAGCGCAAAGGCGCGGTTGATGTCGGCGCTTGCGGCGTCCATGCTAAAGGTGCCAAACGTTCTTATTGTCGTCTTGTCGTTTGCCCCTATGGTGTTTGAGGCATGCTGCCTATACAGGCTTGTGGGCTCGTCCACGTGCCCTATGTGGCCAAACGCCGCCGCCACCAGGCTGATCCACCAGTCGTGCATGTCCATCGGCTGGTCGCGCGGCGTCTCGAGCGTCTTGTTGCGCAGCGCCTCGTTGAGCATCATGGTGCAGCCTGCCGCCACGGGCACCGATATGAGCTGCATAAGGCCCGTCCTGTTGGGGTCAACGTATATCTGCCGCTCAAAGGAACCCCGCAGTACGTTGAGCTCCGCGTCCACCACAATCATGTCGGTAAAGACCATCAGCGGAACGTCTGTGGCATAGCGCTCCTCAAGCTCATGCATCCTTTGCAGGGTCACCTCTATCTTGTTGGGCAGCCACACGTCGTCCTGGTCGCAAAACATGCAGTACGGTGCGGTTGAGTGGCGGAGCAGGTGCATAAAGTTCTTGCGGGCGCCGCCTAGGGGCTCATGGTGCTCAAGCACATGGATGCGCTCGTCGCGCTGCGCAAACTGCCTTGCGATGTGCGGGGTTGCGTCGGTGGAGCCGTCGTCCGATATGTAGAGGTTCCAGTCGCTCACGGTCTGCGCCATTATTGACAAGAGCTGCTCTTCTAGGAACGCTTCGCCCTCATAGGTGGCCAAGAGTATATCGATCACGTAGGCACCCACTTTCGATTTCCAATACCGCGTGGTCTAGACGCAGTCTAGCATATAATCGATTCTTGTTAGATACGATGGGGCCTACCACGGACGGGAGGCGCATGGGCATGGATAGTGAGTACTTGCCTGGTCAGTTGGAGCGCGTGCAGCAAATCGAGACCCAGATGCTGTCACAAATCGATAGGATTTGTCGCAAGCATAAGCTCACGTATTGGATAGACGGCGGGACTTGTTTGGGTGCCGTGCGGCACAAGGGGTTCATCCCATGGGACGACGACATAGACGTGGGCATGCCCATCGAGGACTTTCGCACGTTTATGCAGCTTGCGCCAAGCGAGCTGCCCCAAGGCATATCGCTGCACCAAATGGCATCCGACCCCACGCAGTACGTGCTGTGGGGCAAGCTCTACAAGGACGACACCGTCTTTATAGAGAGCGACGCGCGTGAGGCCGGTTGCAACGAGTGCGTGTTCATAGACGTGTTTCCCTACATCCAACTGGACCAGAAAAACGGAGACCATGGGGTCCGTCATCTGCGCCGCACGCAGTTTTGGACAAAGCTCATATACATCTATCGCATAAAGAACCCCAACGTGCTCAAGGGGCTCTCGTGGGAGCCCGTGGCACGTGCGGGATGGAAGGTGGTTCATGCGGTGTTGAGGTTGGTAACGACCCAAGACCGCTTGCGCAGGCGCTTCGAGCGGGCCTGTGTTGCCAAGCACCCTAGCGACTGGTGGGGCAACCCCTCTGCCGCGCGTCCTTATCCGTTCCATCACAACACGCTCATGGATCCTGTGGAGCTGCCGTTTGAGGACCTTGTTGTGTATGCGCCGCACGACTGGGACAAGTTCTGCACGGACTTGTATGCCGACTACATGCAGCTCCCGCCCAAGGACAAGCGAAAGACGCATTCGCCCTTGGTCTTGGATTTGGGGGATGCGACGTAGAGTATACTTTTGCCCACACTGTCGTCTCTACCGGAAGCTAGGTATCGCGCAATGACTCCCTTGCAATTCATAAAGGGCGTAAAGGCCCACTGGCACCCCGCTCGTCTTGCCCGCAACATTTGCTTTCTTATGGACAACGAGATTCCCGACGTCCTCTACCAGCTAAAGGACGAGGCGGTGGAGGATGCCGTGTACGAGTTTGACGAGGACAAGCTCATCCTGCCGCGGTTGCAGATTGCGAGCGCGGAGGAGACCATCGACCTTTTGCAAAACGAGCCAAAGAGCTTTGCGCGGTTTGGTGACGGGGAGATTGCCATTATGGAAGGCAGAAACGGGGTCTTTCAGACGTACGACCCTCGCCTGGCCGCAAAGATGAAGGCCATCCTTAACACGGGGCGAGATGACCTGTACGTTGGCCTTAATCGGTCGTACTTTCAGTCGCCGTTTCGCTATGCGGAGCGCAACCACAAGTACTACCGCATACACGGCACTAAGCTTCGCCGCTTTTTCCTAAGGGAGTGCGACCAGTCGGTGCGCTATTTGGACGCGAGTTGCTTTGGCGCCTATTTTAGGTTTGGGGCAGAGTTCGACTACGAAGGCCATTATGAGCGGATTCTGCGGCTCTTTGAGGACAAGGACCTTGTTGTTGTTGCGGGCCAAGGAGTGCTGGAGCAGCTTGAGTTTGACGTGTTTGAGCGCGCCGCGTCAAAGCGCGTCATCCACGGTCCCAAACGCAATGCGTTTGACGAGTACGACCGTCTGGTGGAGGAGGTATGCGCGCAGTCGTCCAAGGACACGCTGGTGTGTCTCATCTTGGGCATGACCGCAACGGCAATGGCGGCAGACCTCACGGATCGCGGACTCGTTGCGTGGGACATTGGTCATGTGGCAAAGGACTACGACGTATATAAGCGGCAGGTCGAGAAGACCCAAGAAAACATGGACGCATTCTGGCGTGACTGACCAGCAGAGAATCGCTGCCCTTGCGAGGGCGGGTGCAAAACGAGAACGGTAGAACCGCATGGGCGCAACACCACGAGTCTTGGTAATGATGGCCACCTATAACGGAAGCCAGTATCTTGTTGAGCAGGTGCGCAGCATCTTGGCGCAGCAAGACGTTGAGGTCGTGCTTCGCGTATGCGACGACAGGTCCACCGATAACACCTATGCACTCCTGCAGGAGCTTGCGGACAAAGACCCCCGCATGATCGTGTCGCAGAACCAAGACAACGTGGGCGTGGCGCAAAACTTTATGCAGATGGTCTTTGAGCCTGGTGGCGCGGGGTTTGACTTCTACGCCTTTGCGGACCAAGACGACATATGGCTGCCCAACAAGCTCTCTCATGCCATTGGCATGCTCGGCGGTGCCGAGGGGCCAACGCTGTACTATTCCGACGTTACCAACTTTGACCAGAACCGCGAGTGGTCCGACCTGTCCCCCTATCGCAAGATTGTGGAGCACCCCACAACGTTGCTGGTACGTGGCTGGGCGGCCGGATGCACCATGGTGTTTAACCGTGAGCTGAGGGAGGTGCTGTGCCTCCACAAGCCGGACACGTTCTTTCGCATCCACGACGTGTGGGTGCACCTGGTCGCGCGTTGCTGCGGACAGGTGGTGGAGGACCTTGACCATTCGTTTATCCGTCGCAGGATTACCGGTCACAACGTGGCGGGCGAGCTCAAGGACCACCACACGTCAATAGCCCAGGCTGCAAGCGACCTTGGCAACCTACGCAACGAGGCCGAGCACGCGCCTTCCAAGGTGGCGCAGCAGCTGGAGGAGGAGTTTGGGGACGGCATCAAGGCGCCCTTTGGCGAGGCCGTGCACATGCTTGCCCACTACCGCGCATCCACGCGGACGCGCATTCTTGCTGCCATGCGATTCGATTTTTGGCAGCCGACCTTGCGTGGGCGGCTTACCGTGCGCCTGTGCTTCCTGCTTGGTCGCTACTGAGGCAAGCAATGGGGATACTCCCCTTTGCTTGGCGCAATCACCACTTTATGTCAAAGTGCGCCACGCTGGTGACAAAGCGGTATGTGGCCAAGAATGGCGGCAGGAGTCCCATCTTGTACATGCGCGCGGCAATGCAGAGCCGCCTATACG
>JAUMWL010000030.1:1604-24761 GCA_030529665.1 Coriobacteriales bacterium | reverse complement strand
GCCGAGGGGCTGGCGCGCATGCAGAACCTTGTGGTGAGGGACATCAAAAGGGCGTCGAGACCGCTCTCAGCCAGATTCGTAGACGGAACTACCCCGACAGGCTCGAGCACTACCGGGGCAACATCCTGCTGGTGGCGATAAGCTACGATCGTGACATTCGCAGCACCGACCCCGCTTTCAAGCGCCATTCGTGCGTTATCGAGGAGGCGTGACCCACGTGTCAAGTGGCACGCTGTTTCCAGGAAACGGTGTGCCACTCCGGCATCGCCACACATTCGTAGGTTGTGCGCGTCGTGCACATTTTATTGCGTGAAGATCCGCGCGCAGTTCCGCAAGCGAAGCGAGGACTGTTTGAGCACGGGGCACCTCCCCGGGCCCTCCCGGCAGCCCGCCATGCGCGTAACCCCGCCAAGGTGCTACCATAGGCTCATGCAAGCTTTCCAAATACGGAGGAGGATGTAATGAGCCAAAAAAAGACAGCCGCCATATGGGCGTGCATGCTCGTTGCCTTGCTGTGCGCCGCGGTGCCACGCATGGCATATGCAGCAACGGGTGACATCATGCTTGGCATGTTCTATGCCAGCGACAGCGACTACACAAACGGCATCTACCTTAGCCAAAACGGGTCCACCCTCACGCGCGTGGCGACCACCTATAACACCGAGGCGCACGACTCCTATGGCACGAGCATCTACTACGATGCTGGCGGCGGCATCCACTACGGCCACGTTGACCCCAGCATCATGTACTACAAAGGCTATTTTTGGGCAATCTCGGGCTGGAACCGCTACGACGGCAAGTTCTGGCCCATGATCAGCTACTCCAAGGACCTTGTTAACTGGACCCACCCCGAGGGCGACGGTCTTATTACCGGTACCCACGGCATCTCGCTCAACAAGTACCCAACGGGGTTCAGCAGCTCAAACAAAGGCTTTGATACCGTTGCCCCGGAGTGGTTTGTGAGCAAGAACGGGTCTGTCTACATCGTGTTTTCGGCAGGATACTATGGGGCGTTTCATGGCCAGCCCACCCAAGACCGCATGCAGGCGTACATAGTAAAGGTAAGTGAGCTCTCGGCAAAGGACGGCTACGCAGATGGCTCCACCAAATACCAGTGGCCACACGACCTCACCTTTAAGGCAGGAAAAGCCACACGCCTCAACATTCCGGGCAACTCCAACGGCCGCGCGGACTATATTGACGGCGCCATGTATTCCGAAGGCGCAACGGACTACCTGGTCATAAAGAAGGATGGTCTTACCAACCAGCTGTACTCCACCTCAAACATCGACAATAACAAGTGGACGCTTGTAAACGCCAAGGTGAGCTATGGCTACGAGGGTGCCAGCATTGCCAAGTTGGGGAGCAAGTACTACATGGTGGGCGACGAGGTGTCGGGCAACACGGCCGTGGGCGTGCGCATGTTCTCGTCCAAGTCCATAACGACAAAGAGCGCGTGGTCTGCAACAAGCGCCAAGTTCGTAACCCAAGTCGGCAAGAAGTGCGCCGTTAGACACGGGTCCATCATTACGCTAAAGAAGGGAACGGCTGGCTGGAAGGTTGCCTCGCAATACATCAAGCCTGCCATAAACAAGGGTGCAAAAGTTAGCTCAATCAAAGCCAAAACCTATACCGGAAAGGCCATAAAGCCGTCGGTAACGGTAAAGCGGAGTGGCAAAACGCTCAAGAAGGGCGTTGACTACAAGCTCTCATACAAAAATAACGTGCGGGCAGGTACTGCCACCGTGGTGATTACGGGCAAGGGCAAGTACACGGGCAGCATAGCCAAGAAGTTCAAGATCGTTAAAGCCAGCCTCTCCAAGGCCGTGGTCACCCTGAGCCAGAACAAATACACCTACACGGGCCAGGCGATCAAGCCGGCCGTAAAGTCCGTAAAGGTGGGCAAGATAACCTACAAGAGCGGAACTGACTACAGCGTTAGCTACAAGAACAACGTGTCTGCCGGAACCGCAACGGTGGTCGTTACCGGCAAGGGAAGCTGCAAGGGTACGGCGAAGGCCACCTTTACCATTGCGCGCGCAAGCGTTGCGAGGGCCGAGGCCGTCGAGGATTCGGAGCTTGCGGTCGTCGTGAATGGAGCCGTGGACGACGAGGAAGCCAAGGACTATGGCAACGATGACGATGTGCTCATCGAATTGGACTCGAATGAGGATTCCGTTGAGGAGGATTCCGTTGAGGATCAGGCAATAGAGATCCTGGAATAGCACCAGGCCATATACGATGCGCGTCAAACCGGAGGTTAGGGGGCGAGAACGGTCGCCCAAACCTCCGGTTCGACGCGCGGCAACGATTGCGTGCGGCGGTGCGGTCGGCCCATACATCCCTAGCGGCGCGACAGCTCCTCAAAGATGTCCACGCTGGCAGAGCAGCCAATGCGGTCCACACCGGCGTCCACAAACGCGAGGAAGTCGTCCACGGTGCGAATGCCGCCAGCGGCCTTTATCTTAACGGCGGGGTCGGTATGCTCGCGCATGAGCCTTACGTCGTCCAAGGTCGCGCCACCCGTGCCAAAGCCCGTGGAGGTCTTAATGAAGTCCGGCTTTACCTCGCTGGCAATGTGGCACAGCGTAATCTTCTCGTCGTCGGTAAGGTAGCAATTCTCAAAGATCACCTTGCTAACCACCGACGTGCCGGCGCCAATGGTGCCGCCGCCACGGCCCTCGCGGCACAGCGCCACGATGCTCTCCATCTCCTCTTGCACGTAGTCCCAGTTGCCGTTCTTTACTTCCGAGATGTTCACCACATAGTCGATCTCGTTGGCTCCCAGCTCAATGGCATCGCGCGCCTCCAAGATTTTACAGAAGACCGTCGTTTGTCCCAGCGGAAAGCCCACGGTGGAGTCTACGCGCACGCTGGACTCCTTAAGCAGGTCGCGACACAGGGCCACCTGCGCTTGGTTGACGGCCACCGAGTTGAAGTTCCAAAACATGGCCTCGTTGCAAAGCATCTTGAGGTCAAAGCTGCTGGCGTCTGCCCGCAGGTTGGTGTGGTCCACAAGCTTTGCCAGGGCGTCGATGTCGTACGTACTCATTGTCTCTCCTTTTTCCAAAACTAACCCAGAAGGTCTATAACCTCGTCAAACGACACGTCCGACGCCTCAATGGCCTCACGTGGGCCAAACACGACCACGGAGTGTGCGGCAAAGGCGTCGGTGAGCGCGGGAACAAGGGCCGCGATGTCGTCTGCGGTGCTGGCAAGCTCGTCGTCGCGGATCTGGTCGCGCCAACCCTTGGGCTTCTTTGAGAAGTACATCATGTCTTGCCTGCGTGCAAGGGCGCGAGGCTTCTGGGGCGTGTCGTGGGTGGCGACGGTGGAGACCACATAGCCGGCCATCTCGTCCTCGCTTGCCTGCCAGTCCTTGAGCCATTCGGCCGTGGTGTTGTAGCGATCCAGAGTTGGGTCTATGTTGGGGTCCCTGTACGACCAGAACTGTATGAGGCCGTTTTGCGTGCGGCGGAATCCCGTGCCGTAGGCACCTCCTTTAACGCGCACCTCATTCCACAGGTAGTCGTAGGAAAGAATGCGCTGCGCCACGTTCCAGGTGCCGATGGGCGTCTTGTCGTGTGCGGAGGGAGCGCTGCCCTGTGCCACAAAGCTCACGTTTGAGGGGATCACAAAGGCTTCGTTGCGGGGTACGAGAGGGCCAATCACCAGCTTGGTGCCAGGTTCCTCTGCGCTCGCGAGGCCAAGGTTGCCGCCTACTTCCCAGAACCTCTGACGGTCTGCGGCAGAGCCCGTAAAGCTTACGGTAGCGTTGTTTGCCACAAAGATTCGCTCGGCCGTTTGCTGCAGCCGCTCGCACAGAGCCTCCTTGCGCTCGTCCCAGTGCTGCAGCAGGTCCTTGAGGAACAGGTAGTAGTCCACGCCCGCCATGGCGCCCGCAACCTTTGCGTCGGCTGCGTATTGGGTGGTGAGGCGCGACATGGCCGATGTGTGGCCAACGTTGAGGAATCGCTGCTCAAGTGCCACGCGTCGCTGCTGCAGGATGGCCAGGATTCGCTCGTGGTCGGTGTAGAGCGTGCTACCCCACACCTCCTGCGGAAGCGTCGCCAGCTGGTCGACCTTCTCGGAAAGCGAGCTTGCCCCCACCACAAAGAAGGGATTGGCGTAGCGCAAGTCGTCCTCGCGCGCGTGCGTCTCGGTAAAGAAGTCCAGCGTGCCAAGGTTGAGCTCCACTAGCGTGTCGAGCTCGCGCGCGGAATGCTTAGAGGTGGCGAGCTTGCCCATAAGCTCGGTTAGAACGCCTACGTAGGGAAGGTCCTCAAAGGCAAGGTGCCTAAGGTTGAAGTAGTGATACGCGTAGTCTATGTGACGCGTGTCCAGCTCGTGAGCAAGGCAGGGCAGGGGTGCCTCCACCTCTAGGAGGGGCGGTTCGGGCTTGGCGGGATCGATGTCCGACACCTTGAGCTGGGGCAGCTTTGCCAGGTCCTCGGGATTGTCGGGACGCTCCTGCTCGTACCGTAGCGCCTGGACCTCGTCCTCAATGTGCGCAATGTCCTGGTCAGAAAGCGTCGCGAGGTGATCGGCAAGCTCTGCGGCTTCCTCGGTACCGGCACCGTCTTCCACGGGAACGAGCTCCACCTCGGCGCAGTGCATGCTGTTGCACACGAGGTCGCGCAAAAGGTCCTCAAAGTATCCTTGGCCAAGGCCGGCCTTCATGTGCTGCAACGGTTCCTCGTAGCGCAGGTAGTCCACGGGGCGGTCGTCGTCGTAGAGCCAGCTCGACATGGCCTGCATGGACAAGGCCACGCCCGTGGGATACGACCCAAAGTCCTGCTCGCGCAGGTTGAACTCAGCCTGGGCAAGCGAGGCGGCCAGACGCTCTTGCTCTATGCCGTTGGCTGCCAGCTCCGCGCAGGTGTTCTCCACCAGCTCGCGGAAGCGCAGTGCCACGCCCTCCTTGGCACCCTTGAGCACAAACACCACGCGGGGCTGAAGCTCGCCGTCAACCAGGTACGCTTGGAAGTCATCGGCCAGGCCCTCGGTTATAACCGCGCGCTTGAGCGGCGACTCGTTGGAGCCGGCAAGGGAGTCCAGCAGGATGTCGGTGGCCAAAATGCGCTCGCGGTCGGCGGCGGTGCCAATTACATAGGCAAGCGCGACGGATGCGTTCTCGGGGGCGGTGGCCATGGGGATTTGCATGAGCTCCGCACGCACGGGAGGCTGCAGCGGTAGCGGATTTGGCGCGTCAACGCCGCGCGTGATGGCCCGGCAAAAGCGGTCGCCCACAAACGCAAGCTCGCGCTCGATGTCCATGCTGCCATACAGGATCGTGTAGCTATTGGCGAGGTTGTAGTGCCTGCGGTGGTTGTCCAAAAACTCCTCGTAGGTGAGGGTGGGAATGGCGCGCGGGTCGCCGCCCGACTCGTATGAGTAGGGGCTCTGGGGAAACAGCGCTCGGTCCACGCCCAGAAGAAGCACGTCGTCGGGGTCGGACATGGCGCCTTTCATCTCGTTGAACACCACGCCGTTGTAGACGAGGTTGCCGTCCTCGGTAAGCTCGTAGTGCCACCCCTCCTGCTCAAAGATGCGCTTGCGGTGGTAGATGGCCGGATGCAGCACGGCGTCCAGGTACACGTCCATGAGGTTCTCTAGGTCGGCTGTGTTTGTGGAGGCCACGGGGTACATGGTCTTGTCGGCAAACGTGAGGGCGTTGAGGAACGTTTGCATGGAGGTCTTTAGCAGGTTGACGAACGGCTCCTTAACGGGAAAGCGGTCGCTGCCGCATAGCACGGAGTGCTCCAGGATGTGAAACACGCCCGTATCGTTTGCGGGAGGAGTCTTGAAGGCGATGGCAAACGACTTGTTGTCGTCATTGCATGCGATCCAAAGCGCACGGGCGCTGCTGGCCTCGTGGCGCATTACGTATGCCTTGCCCGAGATCTCGGGCAGCTCAATGAGGTCTGTTACGCAAAAACCGCTGTACGAAGACCCAACTGCGAGCTTATTCATGTGACCCTCCTTTTTTGTCAAAAGGGGACACGCCCCTTTTGCCATTTTTGATTCCAAAAGCGTCAAAAGGGGTTTAGCCCCTTTTGCCAAAACGTTTAGCGCGCGAGGACAAAGTAGGCGATTACCACGATGCCCAGGGCGATGCGATACCAGCCAAACGGCTTGAAGTCGTGCTTCTTTACAAAGCCCATGAGGAAGCGGATGGCGAGCAGCGACACCACAAACGCCACCACGCATCCAACGCCCAGTATGGCAAATTCGCTTGCCGTAAACATGTTACCCTTGAAAAAGAACTTTGCCAAACGCAGGCCGCTTGCTCCCACCATAACAGGAATGGCAAGGTAGAACGTAAACTCAGCCGCTACGGTCCTGGAACAACCAAGGAGCAAGCCGCCTATGATCGTGGAGCCGGAGCGCGAGGTGCCCGGCACGAGCGACAACACCTGAAAAGCGCCAATGCCCAGCGCCGTTGGCCAGTCGAGCTCGCCTACCGACTGCACGCGTGCCTCCCGGTCCGGCCGTATGGCCAGCCCGCCGCCCTGCTTGCGAGGGGCAAAGTGCGCCCCCGTGGGCCGTGACTCGCGTGCGTTTTCGATTAGGATAAACGCAATGCCGTAGACAATGAGCGCCGCGGCGATCACAAACGGGCTGCCCAGATGCTCCTCCATCCAGTCATCCAAGGGAATCCCAATAACGGCGGCGGGAATGCATGCAACGACGATTTGCCCCCACAGGCGCCACGTGCCCTTGCGCTCGGCGGGCGACTTGGCTGGCGAGAACGGGTTGAGCTGGTGGAAGAAGAGCACGCACACCGCAAGAATGGCGCCAAGCTGGATTACCACCAAGAACATGTTCCAAAAGTCCTCGCTCACGTTGAGGCTCACAAAGTTGCCCAGCAACAGCATGTGACCGGTGCTCGATATGGGCAACCACTCGGTAATGCCCTCAACCAGCCCAAACAACGCTGCCTTGAGCAGTTCCACAAGGTCCATGGCGTTCTCCCATCCTCTTTGTTATGCCATTGGGCGTCTTCTCGTCCATGCAGACTACCACAGGGTTACAATACTACCGCACAGCAATTAAGGAGGTACGCATGAACGTCCCCGCACCTAACTATCAATCTCTGGGATACGACCGGGTATTTGTGGCCGTGGACGGCACACCACAGCAAGAGCTCGTAATACAGCGCGCCATTATTATTGCCGCAAACAACAATGCGGAGCTGTTTATAGGGCATGTGGTGGACTCCACCACGCTCGAGACTGCGGGCTCGTATCCGCTGGAGCTTCTGGCCACGCTCGAGAAGAGCTTCCGCGAGGGCATCGCGCCTCAGATTGCCGAGGCCGAGATGGAGCCGCAGATTCGCAAGGTGGAACTCATAGTAAAGATCGGTCGCGTTCGCGAGACGCTGCGCGACGAGATGATAAACGTCATCAAGCCCGACCTCATCATTTGCGGCGCGTTGGGACTCTCCAACTTCCGCTATGCGTTGATGGGCTCCACCTCCACGTTCCTCTCGCGCATTCCCAACTGCGATACGCTGGTGGTCAAGTAGCGCCTTTTGCGTCGTGCCGTGTTACGGGGATGCTCCCTGTAGCACGGTGGCGTGCGTCTTGTGGTAGGCGAGTCGTGGATATGCCATGGCCTTATGGATTTTGCCCTAACATGGTTTGGCAGCAGCCGTTGTCAAGCGGGGGAGAAGTGCCTTGAGACCGCAACGTATTGCCCATATGTGCTTAGTTGTCGTGTGCGCGGCCATGCTCGTGTGTGGCGGCGTGGGGTGTCTTGATGTGGCGGTTGCCGAAGAACCGAGCGAGTCCGCCCGGCTTCAGGCGGAAGCCGACAGCATGGTGGCAACCATTGAGGAAACAACGGAGGCCTATAGACAGGCCGAGGCCGACGTGGAGTACCTTGAGGGGCAGATTGCGAGCAACGAGAATCGCGCGGCAGAGATTGAGAAAAAGCTTCCTGCCCAGCGTGCTCGCACGGCGGCATGCGTTAAGGAGTTATATCTCTATCAGCGATCGACGTTGGGGTTCTTGGACCTTATTTTCTCGGCTAAGGACTTTAACCAGTTTATTTCCACGATTCGCTACATCGATACCATCCACGAGCGCAATACCGACGAGATTGAGCAGCTTGTGGACATGACTACCGAGCTTGATCTCACAAAGCAAGAGCTTGTGCTCGAGCGCGATACGGCCCAGCAAAAGGAGGCCCAGGCGCTTGAGGCGCTCGACGAAGCGCGTGAGGTGCGGCGCCAGTTGCAGGAGCGAGCCGATGCAGCGGCAGCGGCCGAGGCCGAAGAGCGCGCCAAGGCCATTGCGGCGGCGCAGGCGGCAATAGAGGCGGCAAATGCCCGGGCTGAGCAGGAGGCGCGCGAAGCAGCGCAGGCAAGCGAGTCGGATGAGACCAAAGAGGAGGAGCCTGCCGACACCGACGAACCCGAGCAAACACCGCGGGACTCTGACGAGGAACAGCAGGCACGGGGTGGCAAACAAAAGAAGGACGACCAGGAGCGCGAGCAAGAGGAGCAAGAAGAGCCGCAGGATACCCAGGCAACCTTTACCACGAGCTCTGGCAACACGGCACCCGTGGAGGTGCCTGAGGAGGATGTGAGCGCAAGCACCGAGCCCCTTACCACCAACACTACCAGCGAGGAATCGAGCGGCTGGGCGGCGCGTATAGATGCCTACCTGGCTGGATCGCCCTTGGCAGGATATGGTGCGACCTTTGCAAAGGCAGCTGCGACCTACGGCGTTGATCCGCGGCTTTCTCCCGCCATATCATGCGTGGAGAGCAGCAAGGGCGCCATTTGCTTCTTGCCCCACAATGCATGGGGTTGGGGCCGGTCGAGCTGGAGCGACTGGGAGTCGGCCATCAATGACCACGTGGCCGGCCTTGCCAGCGGTTATGGTGGCACGCTCACGCTCGAAGGTGCCATGCGCTACTGCCCGCCTACGTATCAGGAGTGGTACTCCAGTGTGCTCGCCGAGATGAACAGCATCTAGTGGCACCTACAACTCAACCCGCTTCACATGTTTGTTGGGGAAGGTGTGCCAGTTGCGTCCCCATTTGCTAAAATAAAACTGAAAACATATGTGCATGAGCGAAAGGAGTCGTCATGGGCAGCTCAACGTGTACAGCCAAGAACAAGCTCTTGTCTATGGGTCTTTCGGTGTTGCTTGTCTTTGGATTGATGCCCTCGGCAGCCTATGCCGGGGACAGCCAGACAGATGTTGTCAACGATGTAGCTACGCTGCAAGATACCCAGGATGGCGTGGCGATTGCGCCTGTAATCAACGACGAGTACAACCCGCTGGAGGAGCCTCTGCTCGAGGACGAACAGGAAGAGGCGATGCTTGAGGAGCTCCAGCTTGAGGAAGTCGAGTCCGAGGACGTCCGGCTTGAGGACGACGCGGAAGAATCAGAGTCCGAGTCAAGCGACGTAAAGGTGCAATCTGCAGACGCCCTCGAAGTCGTGGCAGACGAAGGCGAGCTGGAGGTAGTGGACGACGCTGATGCCCAGGACAACGACGTCGACGATATCGCAGTCGAGACACAGTCAAACTATATTGGGTCGAGCTTCTCAACGGCCTACGATCTTACGCAGAACAGCTTCTTTGGATACTACGAAAACGGTAAGTACTACAACTACAAATACTGGGACCACCTCACCAAATCGCATACTGAAGGCTATATAAAGTTCAACCTCTCCAAGGCCGGATGCGTAACGTTTAAGGTGCAGTCACCACAGCCCACAGGCGACGGTGTGGGTGTACCCGTAACCGTTGCGGTGTATGGTGCCGCAAGCACCTCTTCAAAGCTTGGGTCAACTGTTCTCAATCCCAATAGCATGAAAGCCATAAGCGGTTCTTGGTCAATCCATCTTACTGCTGGCACATATTACGTAAGCATGAGTGTTAGCAGCAGCAATGCTCCTTCTAGCGGCGGATTAGTTGAGCTTTATCCCAGCTTCGCTGCTGCAAACGAAAGCTTTGCCGAGTCTCAGGGCGGTAGCAACAACTCCATTGGTTCGGCATCCGGTCCTCTGGCGTTCAATAAGACCTACACAGGACAGCTGACCGTAAACGATAAGGAGGATTACTACAAGTTTACGCTCTCCTCGGCTGGCCGCGTCTTCATGAAGTTTGGGAACCTTAGCAACCTTAGCCTTGACCTATTTGACCGCGTGCAAAACAGTGCGGACACGTGGCACAAGGCATGGGGTCATCTGGCGCAATCCATGCACAGGATCGAAGGGACCTCTACGTATTACAGCGACCTTTCGGCGGGTACTTATTATCTAAAGGTGACCCGGAGCAACTATACGTGGGGAGGCACCTACACCCTCGCGCTTTCGTTTAGCAAGGCGGCGGAGTCCTTCCCAGAGAAGTCCCAGTACGGCAGCGACAACTCGGTCTACTCTGCAAGTTCTGTCGCGTTTGGAAAGACGTATTACGGGCAGCTTTCGGCCACCGACTACGAGGACTATTACGCGCTCTATGTAGGCGCAAATCGCAACATCTCCCTTGCAGTAACGTCCAAAACGTCCTATACCGGAAACGCATACGTGGTTCTTTGTGACGAGTATGGTGACTTTAGCTCGGGCATCCAGTATCTAGATACCTATACAAACATTACCGTGCCGCAAAGCTATCGCACGTATTACCTGCGAATATATACGGATTGGCACCACGATACCGGCGCATACTCCTTTAGGTTCCACAACGGCGCGATGGAAGACATAAAGTACGTGTCGATTGGCAGCATTGACTACAAGCACTATACGGGCAAGGCGATTAAGCCCAAGCCCAAGCTGACGTACCAAGGTCGCAAGCTCAAGAACGGCACCGACTACACGCTCTCGTACAAGAACAACAAGAAGCCAGGCACGGCAACGGTAACGGTAACCGGCAAAAACGGGTTCTACGGCACTCGCAAGGTGACGTTTACCATAATTAAGGCATCGGTTAAGTATGCCACGTACGTGTGGGGTAGCGGATACAAGCAGGGCTGGAAGAAAAACGGTGCTGTTTCGGGCAAGAAGAAAAAGAGCATCCAGTACTTTAAGGCTCAGCTTGGAGGCAAGCGCCCCGATGGCGGCATTGAGTACTATACCAACTCCATCTATGCGGGTTCTGGCAAAGGATGGGATACCGGGTGGTATCAGTATTGGGTGTCGAACGGCTCGGAGGCTGGCGGCGGCAACAGTAAGGACCAGATCGAGACCATACGCATCCAGCTTTACGGCGAGATAAAACACTACTACAACGTGTACTACCGCGTGCGCACAAAGGGTTACGGTTGGATGGGATGGACCAAAAACGGCAAGAAAGCCGGAACCGAAAACATGCACAAGCGTATTGATGGGATTCAGGTTGTGCTAGTAAAGAAGGGTGGCAAGGCGCCGGGTGCCAAGTACAAGGGCGTTAAGCGTCAAACCAAAGCTGCCTACAAGCACAAGTAAGTGAGCGTGTGGACCCCTCGCCCAATAGTGGCGAGGGGTTCTTGTTTAGGTGCCGTGACGGCGGGAATTGACAAAGAGGAGTTGTTATGCCGCACTTTCTGTTTGCATCAGACTCATTTAAGGGCACCATTTCCTCGGCGCGCGCCGCCGAGCTTCTGGCCTCTGCCGCGTTGGAGGCGTTTCCCGAGGCGGTGTGCCATGGAATCGAGGTTGCGGACGGTGGCGAAGGAACGGTGGAGGCCGTGGTTGCAGCAACAGGCGGAACACTGCGTACGGTTGAGGTTACGGGTCCGCGTGGGGCGCGAGTGCAGGCAACATACGGACTGCTGGGGGATGGTCGTGCCATCATAGAAATGGCGGCTGCATCGGGCCTACCATTGCTTCGTGCCAATGAGTGTGACCCACGCTATACGAGCACATGGGGAACGGGCGAGCTTATTGTTGACGCTCTGGATCAGGGAGTGCGCGACATTACGCTTGCCATTGGCGGATCGGCGACAAACGACGGCGGCATGGGATGCATGTGTGCGCTGGGAGCTCGTTTTTTGGATGGCCAAGGCTCCGAGCTTACGGGAACAGGAGGGGAGTTGGCGCAAGTTGCGAGCATCGACCTTTCTTGTATGGATTCGCGTGTATATGATGCGACGTTTTGCGTAATGTGCGACGTGGACAATCCGCTTTTGGGAGAGCGCGGTGCCACGAGGGTGTTTGGCCCACAAAAGGGGGCAACGCCTGCCTTGGTTGAGGAGCTTGAGCGGGGTATGAGAAGTTATGCAAACGTGTTGGAGAAAACGTTTGACGGGCTGGACGTTATGTCTGCAGGTATGGGAGCTGCCGGTGGATTGGGGGCGGCCTCTCGGGCTTTCTTGCGGGCTAAAATGCTGCCTGGCATTGAACAGGTTCTTAATTTAGTAGGATTTGACGCCTTGGTGGCAGAGTGTGACCTTTGCGTCACTGGCGAAGGCCATGCTGATGCCCAATCGGCGCATGGAAAGGTTGTGAGCGGCGTCGCTGCGCGCTGCAAGAGGGCGGGCGTACCCTGCGTGGCTCTGGTAGGTGGCATGAATGCCGATGCCTGTGAGCTCTTTGGCTGTGGTGTTGACGCCTTGGTGCCTACGGTCATAGACGTGTGCTTGCTCGAAGAAGCTTTGGACCATGCTGAGCGCAACTATACGCTGGCCGCGCAGCGAATCTTTACGCTTTTACGTCTTGGCGCACGCTTGCGGTGATTTATTAGAGCTGTTGGTACGCCTGTGACGTTATACTCGCAAGCTTGCCGATAAATAGTGCACATCTAATTATGCATAAACGTATTTTCCCAGTTGATGCGTAACCACCAAAAACCAGATGCGCACTGGTAAAAATAGCAGTGCACATCTGGTTTTCTGAAATTGCAAATACCTCGTGTTTTGTTGTGGCCACTAAACGAAATGTGCACTATTTTTGTTTGCTGTACCCACTGAATCTGTCCGTACGTGCTTGATGGCGCCCAGATGGCAACATTGAGGCCAACAACGCCCGTCGATCCCTGCTCATTTGGGTATTGTCAAGTACTTTTACGTACTTGCGAATGTCTATTCCAAACGCCTCTTGTGCACACGAAAGGATTTGGCGTGTAAGGTTGTCTAATCCGTTGTGCTCATACAAGTCTTCCTTGGTTACGGGAAACACGATGCGACCTTTGGACGCTAATTGGCGGTTTCGCCTAATGTCATCAACGTATTTCGCTCGTATGGCTTCTTGCTTGGCAAGAAGGTTACGTGTTAGTTCCTCGGTGTCCACGTCGCTCGATAGGACAGCTTGTATTGCTAATCTAACAAGGGTGCGTAAATCCAAATGATCCTCGCCGTCGTAGTTAATGCCAAGTGGCGCGAAGGAAAACAGGATGTCGGGGTATCGGCTGCGGGCGTTGCCAATTTGCCCGTCCTCGGTCGACTCGTCTAGGCTCACGTCCACCCGCTGGTTGAGTGATACAGGACCCATGCCGTATCCAGATTCCTCCGGAGGCAAGGAATACATGGTGGCCAAAACGGCTTCCGGAGCAGAGACTGCATGGTCTGCAACATATTGCACCGCGATGCGTGCCTTGACCAACCCCGGCACGTAGTCTACGGAGTCCATATAATGACGTAGTTCATCTACCGATGTGGCTTGTGTGATGCCATCCGTAACGGGTCCATCAAATGGATTGGTGGCTGACCTTGCAAAATCGCCACATAGCTCATAGCCAAGGAGTACAAGCTCAGGAACAGAAAAGATTTCGGCCATTTGAATAAACAGCAGTACGGGACTGCTGATAGTCGTATGCTCGTCGAGCCACAAGATGGAACTTGCGGGAAGTTGTGTGGCGCATACATGACTGTTGATGTACTGCATCCGAACACGACGCTGTTGATTTGCGACCATTACATGAAGCGGCTGTTTGCTGCTTGGCCGGTCCCATTTCCATTCGTCCGAAATAAACTCGCGCATAGACCATCGCTTGCCAACCCACGTTTGGGGTGTGGCAATGCTGCCGTGGTCAACGCAGCGTACGTCAACCTCGTCTGCGCGCAGCATTCTGAGCGCGCTTAGTGCGGAAGTATGTGAAAGCGTGAGTCCCATGGGCACATGCTAGCAACCGCACGAACGATATGCCACAAAATATGTCGTTTTGGAATTACCGTTTGCCGATTGGTAGGATGCTATCATGAGGCGCGTTTTGTGCAGATCGGCATTGCGTTTTGTGTCTGCATCACGTGTTCTTGTCTTCGCTTGGGGTTACAATCGATTCTCAAACGCAAACTAGCGAGCTCTTTCGGAGGACGCATGACCATAGACATATCTGGCCTCAACCCTGCTCAACGCGAAGCCGTACTCTGCACCGAGGGCCCGCTGCTCGTGCTGGCAGGCGCCGGCTCTGGCAAGACGCGCGTGCTCACACAGCGCATAGCCCATCTGGTGGGCGACTGCGACGTGCGTCCTTGGCGGGTGCTTGCCATCACCTTTACCAACAAAGCTGCTGCCGAGATGCGCGAGCGCATATCGCAGGTGGTACCCAGCACGCGCGGCATGTGGGTATGTACCTTCCACGCCATGTGCGTGCGCATCCTGCGCGACGACGCCGACCGGCTTGGATATGCGCCAAACTTCTCCATCTACGACGATGACGATTCCAAGCGTCTGGTGCGCCAGATCATGACGGACCTCAACATCAGCCAAAAGAACTTTCCCGTGCCTGCCATTCGCTCACGCATCTCAACGGCAAAGAACGCCCTCGTCTATCCCGACGAGATGCTCGACCAGGCCGTCGCACCGCTGGACCGGGCGGCCGCTCGCGTGTACGACGAGCTCCAGCGGCGTCTTGCGCGGGCAAATGCCTTCGACTTTGACGACCTCCTGGTAAAGGCATACGAGCTGCTCCACAACAATCCCGACGTGCTGGAGGCCTACCAAGATCGCTTTAGGTACATCAGCGTGGACGAGTATCAGGACACCAACCACGTGCAGTACGTCATTACCAAGCTTCTGGCGCAAAAGTACAGGAACCTCATGGTGGTGGGTGACGACGACCAGTCCATCTACAGTTGGCGAGGGGCCGACATAAAGAACATCCTCGCCTTCGAGAAGGACTATCCCGAGGCGCATGTGGTAAAGCTCGAGCAAAACTACCGCTCCACCGGCCACATTTTGGGGGCGGCCAACGCCGTGGTGGCAAACAACTCACGGCGCAAGTCCAAGCGCCTCTTTACCAGCTCGGGCGATGGCGAGAAGATCCACGTGTACCAAGCTGCCGACGAGCGCGACGAGGGTCGTTGGATCGGCGCACAGATCGAGAAGCTCCACGATGCAGGCGAGAGCTACGACAACATGGCGGTGTTCTATCGCACCAACGCCCAGTCCCGTATTCTGGAAGACATGCTCCTGCGCGCCGGTGTGCCCTACAAGCTTGTTGGCGGCACCCGCTTCTTTGATCGCGCGGAGATTCGCGACGTGATGGCCTACCTCAAGCTCGTGGTGAACCCCGACGACGACGTAAGCGCGCATCGCATCATCAACGTTCCGCGCCGTGGCATTGGCGCCACAAGCGTGGCAAAGATCGACTCCTACGCTGCGCGCAACGGCCTGTCGTTCTTCTCGGCGGCGCAGGCGTGCGTGGCGGAGCAGGGCTTGCTTGGCGGGCGGGCCCGAAACTCGCTTGCCGAGTGGACAAGTGCCATAGAGCGTGCGCGTCACTTTGCTGGCGACCTTGCGCAAGTGGTGCAGATGATCGTGGAGGAGGCTGGTCTCATTGCGGCGTTGGAGGCAGAGTGCAGCGTGGAGGCAGACGGTCGCATAGAGAACATCCGCGAGTTCTTTGGCGTCGCGTCCGAGTTTGACGAGACGCACGAGGATGCAGCGGCTACCCTGGAGAGCCTGCGTCAGCTACGTGCGGCCGGGGAGCTGGAAGATTATGACTACGACGAGGACGACCTGCGCGAGGACGAGGCGGCCTTTGCGGAGGAGCCATTGCCCGCTGGGCAGCGCATCTCTGGGCTGCAGGTTGCTGCCCCTCCCGTAATGGCCCAAAAGCTCCCAGCCTTTATGGAGTGGCTTGCCCTGCGTAGCGACCTCGACACGCTGGCAGGCCAGACCCATGCGGTGACCATGATGACCATCCATGCGGCCAAGGGACTGGAGTTTCCCGTGGTGTTTGTTGCCGGCATGGAGGAGGGCATCTTTCCGCATACCAATGGCCACGACGATCCCAGCCACATGGAGGAGGAGCGCCGCCTTGCCTACGTTGCCATAACGCGCGCCATGAAGACCCTCTACCTCACGCATGCGGCCAACCGTCGCACCTACGGGTCCACGCAGGCCTATCCGCCCAGTAGGTTCTTGCGCGAGATACCCTCCGAGCATGTGGATGCCATGGGCGTGGGATCGTCTGGCTTCAGCGGCGTGGGCTGGGAGAAGCGCGGGGACCGACGCGGGACCTTTGGGTCGGGTCGCGGGTCCGACGTGTACGGAGGCAGGGTGTTTGGATCGCGCACCCGCTCTACCGGGGGAGGCCAGGTGCAGACGCGCCGACCCGAGCCAAAGAAGACCTCCGACGTCTTTGAGGCAGGCGACAGCGTAACGCACAAGACCTTTGGCCCCGGCCGGGTGGTCAAGGTCGAGGGCGATGTTATTACGGTGCAGTTTAGTCGCACGGGTCAGCAGAAGAAGCTCATGCGCGGCTTTGCCCCCATCGTAAAGATCGAAAGCCTGTGATCCGCATGGACCGATGCAAAGCGAGCGTCCCTGGCGTGCCGCTGTATGTTACCCGCGCGTCCCTGCCGCCCTTGGAGGAATACGTCCGCGAGATCTCGTGCATGTGGGAGTCCCATTGGCTCACAAACATGGGCCAGAAGCACGAGAAACTCCGCGAGGAGCTGGAATGCTACCTTGGGGTAAACAGGTGCGTTCTGTTTGGCAACGGTCACAGCGCCCTAGAGGCCACGCTTCTTGCCATGGGTCTTGAGGGGGAGGTCATAACCACGCCCTATACGTTCTCGTCCACGACGCATGCCATTGTGCGTGCGGGCCTCGTGCCGATTATGTGTGACGTAAAGCGGGAAGACGGGACGTTGGACCCTGCGTGCATCGAGCCTCTCATTACCAGCCGCACGTGCGCGATCCTGCCCGTGCACGTATATGGCAACGTCTGCGACGTGGACGCCATCGCGCAGATTGCCCAGCGCCATGGGCTGCGCATTGTCTATGATGCCGCGCATGCATTTGGCGTTCGCGTAAACGACGTTCCCGTTGTGACCTATGGCGACGCGTCCATACTCTCGTTTCACGCGACCAAGGTGTTCAACAGCGTTGAGGGCGGGGCCGTGTGCGTAAACAACGACGAAGCGCTGTGTAGTAAGCTCGAGCTTCTGCGGAACTTTGGCATCGTGGATGAAGACGAGGTGGCAGAAGTTGGCTTCAACGCAAAGATGAGCGAGTTCCATGCATCCATGGGACTGTGCAACCTGCGGCATCATTCCCACAATGTGGAGCTGCGTCGCAGCGCGCTCAGCAGATACCGTGACCGCCTTTGTGGCGTGAGGGGATTGCGGTTCGTATCTGGCGTGGATAACGTGTGTGCGAACGGGTTCTCCTTTACGAGCAACGCTGCCTACTGCGCCGTTGCCGTAAGCGAGGAGTTTGGCATGGATCGCGATGCTCTGCGCAGCGTTTTGGCGAGCAACGGCATCTTTGCCCGAAGGTACTTCTATCCGTGCACGAACGATTATGCCTGTTATAAGGGCATGTTTGACCCATGCGCAACGCCCGTAGCGAGACAATTGTCCAAGCAGGTCCTTTGCCTGCCGCTGTTTGCTGGCATGACCATCCAAGAGGTCGACTATGTGTGCGACGTCGTGCTTGGAGCGTGCGACGAGTTATGAGGAAGGTGATGCGGTGATGGCAAGAACGCTTTTGCTTCTGGGAGGATCGGCCCAGCAGGTTATTGCGATTCAGAAGGCCAAAGAGTGTGGCTATCGTACCGTGGTGTGCGACTACTTGCCCGACAACCCGGGACAGCATCACGCGGACGCGTTCTACCTCGTGAGCACGACGGACAAGGACGCGGTGCTGGAAGTTGCCCGTGCGGAGCATGCGGACGGCGTCGTGGCCTATGCGTCAGACCCCGCCGCACCTACGGCGGCCTATGTGGCCGAGGCACTGGGCTTGCCCACAAATCCGCGCGCTTCGGTGGACATTCTTAGCACCAAGACGCTGTTTCGCGAGCACATGCGTGGCATAGGGCTGCCCTGCCCGCAGTCGGTGGGAATTCCTGCAGACTCCTCGCTCGCGTTTGCACAGGAAGCCGTGGCTGCGTTGCGATTTCCCATAGTGGTGAAGCCCACCGACTCGTCGGGATCAAAGGGAGTCACGGTGCTGCAGAGTCCAGACGACGTGGGCAGGCGCCTCGTCCCTGCCCTTGAGTTCGCAAAGCCGTTCAACCGCAACGGCATGCTCATAGCCGAGGAATACATTGGCGGGGCTGTTCCGCACGTGGTGGGTGGCGACATCTTTGTGCAAGACGGCCGCGTGCGCCTTTGGGGCTTCGCGGACTGTCAGCGACGCCCCGAGCACCCCACCTTGCCCGACATGGAGGTCATCCCACCCAATGTTGCCCCTTGGCAGCTTGCCCTCATAAAGAAAGCGCTCCAGCGGCTCGTGGAGTCGCTGGGCATACGGTTTGGTGCCATGAACATCGAGGCGATTCTTGACACCGACGGCACGCCGTACATCCTTGAGCTGGCGGCACGTGCGGGCGGCAACATGCTCCCCGTGCAGCTCTCTGACGTAAGCGGCATCGATGTGGTACGGGCGGTGGTCATGTGTGCCATGGGAGACGACCCCGGCCCGCTGGACTGGGAGCCAAGCAACGAATACAACTTGGCCTACGTGCTGCACTCACCCGTCGACGGCATCTATCGAGGCTACACCCTCTCGCCCCAGACCGAACGTGCTTGCTATCGCAGGGTCATCTACCAAGAGCCTGGCGCGCCAGTGGAGCGTTTTGGCAACGCCAGTGGTGCAATGGGAATCCTGTTCTTCAGCTTTGACGACGAGCCCACCCTGCGAGACGTTGCGGCGCACATCACCGACCACGTACACGTCCTGGTTGAGAAATGAGCAGAAAGGGGTACTCCCTTTCTGCTCACCCTACATCTCGTAATGCGCACCAAGCCGTTCCGCTTGGTCCGTAACGATCGGTGCGAACTTGCGGTCGTCGCCTTGGTTCATCACCGGGCAGCTCGACGTGCGCACGAGGCTCGGGCCAAAGTAGCGGTCGTCCACCGTAAGGATGGATCCGCAGGCATAGTCGTCAAACGCCGTGCCCTGCCACGTTATGGCAAACGTGCGCTGGTCCATAAACGGCTGCAAGATCATGTGTGGCAGTACGTCTGACGCAAACAGGCCCTCCCACTGGTCCTCGGTGCAGAGCGGCCCCGCATATACCTTCTCGCTCTTTCCCAGACAGCGATGCTTGAGTATAAACCCGTCCTTGTTGCGTCGCGCCTGCTCAAACGCCTCGGGGTCCGCCCCAGGCAGGAACGTCTGCACCACGTGCGCGCGCAGAAACGCAGTCTCCTGCTCGCTCAGGCATTCGCGCACAAACGCGTCCTCAAAGAACAGCCGGAAGAAGCGCTTGTCGTGCAATAGGTAAATCGTGCGAAAGTCGTTGCGCATCCCCACGTCGGCCATGAGGTGGCGCGTGGTGGGCAAGAAGGACGCAAGGTCGTGCTGGTTGAGGGCGCTCACCACAAACGCGCCTTCCAGCTCGTGCAGGTTCTTCTGTACCTCGTCATGCTCAAAGATGCTCACCTTGAGCCCCAATGCGTCATAGAACGGCACGTAAAGGCGAATCGAGTCGCTCCTGTCGGCACTCTTTACCAGCACGAGTCGCTCGTAGCCTTCCGCCATCTGCGCAAAGTAGGCCAGCATCTCCTCCATACGCGTGGTGTAGCTGGTGACTCCAGCAGCCTTGCACTTGCGCACGGCCGCCTCGTCATAGAAGTACGAGAAGAAATACCCGTTGCCAAAGAAGCGCGACGTAATCTCGCACACGCGCACGCTGCCGTCCGCGCACAGCAGGATGTCTGGCCGCCACGTGCCGGCGCGAAACGGGTAGCGCTCGCTGTACTCCAGTGTCTCGAGCACATCGTCGTCGTAGGGGATGAGGTCCAGCCACTCGCGGTAGTGCTTTACGTAGTGGTGCGCGCACGCATAGAGCACTCGCCCAAGCTCGCGCAGCTCCTCGTCGCGCGCGGGGCTCACGGTCATGGGCATGCTATGAATCCACGTGCCAAAGTACGCATGCCGCTCGCAGTGGATGCGCTCAAAGAGCGACCTGTACGACTCGCCCATACGCCTATCCTAGCTCTGGAACAGGCGCGACTGGTAGCCCAGGCACTGGAAGCCGTTGCGATTGATTATGGGAATCATCTCCTCCGAGATGCCCAGCTGCTGGCGTACCCAATAGCAGATGGAGATGCTCATGCCCATCTGGTCGGTAATGCTCATCATCTGCTTGATGTAGTCAATGGAGGACTTGCGGTTGGGGGCGGTGCGTCCGCGCTGCTTGCGGTGGTCGGCGTTCTCGGGTGCGATGTAGTACTCGTACAGCTCGCGCTCCATGCGCTTGTCGTAGTATCCCAAAATCTGGCCCAGCATGGCGAGGTTCTCCATGCACAGGGTAAGGAACTCGGGCTTGTAATTTATTATGCCGTTGCTCTGCAGCATGCCAAAGAACTCGCGGATGTTCTCCTCCGTGAGGTAGGGCACCACGATGGGCTGAATCAGCGCGGAGTTTGCCATCACGCCGTTCTCTTGGCACAGGCGCACGGCCGCCATGCGCTCGTCAATGGTGGCGGCGTACGGCTCAATAACGCAGCGGAAGTCGTGCGGCATGATGGAGACGGACGTATTAAACTGCATGCGGTCCTTGAGCTGCACAAACAGGTCGAGGATGCTTTCGCCCTCATACTCGTAGCGCAGCTGGCGGTCGCCGGCCTTTGTGGCCATAAAGAGGCGCGCCTTGGAATCGGGGTACAGCTCGTAGTGGCGCACAAACTCGCGCAGAATCTTGTGGGCGATGCCTGTTTGCAGCGTGGGCTCCTGCAGCGCCTCGGTCTTGGGCGAGAAGTAATAGTAGTGCTGCTCGCCCAGATGGTCCTCAAGCATCTTGCGCACGAACTTGTCGTAGTTGGTGTACGTCTTGAGCTGTTGCTCATGAACGCCGTCGGTTACGAGGCAATACATGCAGCCCACGTTGCAGCCAATGGTGGGGTTTATCTCGTAGGTGAGCGTGGGGCACTTGCCCGTATAGTTGTGGATCTCGGGCTGGGTGTTGAGGTCAATCTGGTCCAGCACGAGGTTGGGCCGGGGAATCACGGTACCGTTCTCCAGACGCTGGATAAACAGTTTCGAGCCACGAATGAGGCCGGCAAGCGTCTCTTGCGAGGGCTCGGTCTCCACTCCCAGCTCCTTAAGGTACGCAGCGTCCACGATGCGCGGCACGAAGCCCTCCATGTTGTATACATTTATGTCATGTCCGTTGAGGTTTTTGAGTTCCATGGTTTATCCGCTTTCCTCCTGTGCTCGCCAACGATTGACAGAACCATGGTAAGTATAATGGTCGCTGTGTCAAACGAGCTGTTGAGAGGTCGTGTGCGAGGGGATGGGCGTTCCGTCGGCCAGAAGGTTCACATCGTCGTTTTTGTGGCAGCTGATGGAGCGCGGCAGCTTTGCCGTGGCCCAGTTTGTGGTGCAGATTGTTCTGGCGCGCATGCTTGCGCCCGAGGACTTTGGCATGCTCGCCATAATTCTTGCGTTCGTAAACGTGGGACTCGTCCTCGTCCAAGCGGGCATGAACACCGCGCTCGTTCAGAGTCCTCAGCTGGACGAGAAGGACTACTCAACGGTTCTTTGGATGTGTCTGGGCATCTCGTTTGTGTGCCTTGTGGTGCTGTTTGCGTGTGCGCCGAGCATCGCCGCTGCGTTTGACCTGCCCAGCATGGCAATGCCTTTGCGCGCTACGGCAACAATGCTGGTGGCTGCGGCCTTTACCTCGGTTGCCCAGGCCCGGCTCACGCGCGAGATGAGGTTTAGGGAGGTCTTTGTCACCTCCTGCGTGTCGGTCGTTCTGTCGGGCGTACTGGGGGCCGCATGTGCGTTCTTTGGGCTGGGGGTCTGGGCGCTGGTGGCCCAGCAGGTGAGCTACCAGTTTGCGTTTTGCGTCGCGCTGCTCTTGGCGCTGCGATGGCGCCCAGCGCTTGCGTTCGACCTCGGGCGTGCGCGCGTGCTGTTCTCGTATGGATGGAAGCTGCTGGCGTCAAACTTGCTGGAGTCTGGCTACCAGGGCTTGACCGACCTCATCGTGGGCAGTCGCTTCTCGTCCACCAGCCTGGGAATGGTGAGCCAAGGCAAGCGTTGGCCCCAGGCGGTGGCGTATTTGCTGGACGGGTCCATACAGCCCGTTGCGTTGTCGGCTATCTCGAAGGCGCAGTCCGACGTCTTGGCGGTAAAGCGCATGGTAAGAAAGACCATGTGCGTGTATGTGTACCTTGCGTGCCCGCTCATGGTGACGCTTGCGGTGTGCGCCGAGCCCGTGGTGTTGCTGCTTCTGGGCCAGAAGTGGCTGCCCTGCGTGCCGTATTTGCGCATGTACTGCATTGTGTATGACCTGCTGCCCATCCATACCACCAACCTCCAGGCCATGGCCGCGCTGGGAAGAAGCGACCTCTACCTCAAGCTGGACATCCTAAAGAAGGCGTACGGTGTGGCCTTCGTGCTCGCAGCGGCGTTTGCCTTCAACGACATCCTGTGGGTGCTGGGCTCGTACGTGGCGGCCGGCGTTCTGTCCGTGCTGGTAAATGCGGCTGCAAACGGGCGCTTGTTTGGATACACGCTGGCCGAGCAGGCTCGCGACACCATTCCGTCGTTCGTGCTGGCGCTTGCGTGCGCTGCCATCGCGTGGCCGATATCGCATGTGAGCATGACCCCCGTGCTCAAGCTTGTGGCGCTGGCGGCCGTCGTGCTTGGCGCATACGTGTGCGTGTCGTGGCTCTTGCGGTTGCGTGGGTTTACTTACGCGCGCGACGCACTCGTGGGCCTTTTGCATGGCAGCGAGGATGGAGGACAAGGGCAATGAACGCATGTAACGTGGCATTTCGTTCGCCGCATGCTAAGGAGGACGGGAGCATTGCTCC
>JAUMWL010000030.1:0-1504 GCA_030529665.1 Coriobacteriales bacterium | reverse complement strand
GGAGCATTGCTCCCGCCCTCCGTTACACGGTGGGGCAAGCGGCGCGTCCTTATCAACAAGACCTTGGAGGTGGCAATGGAACCACAGGTGAGCGTGTGCGTGCTGGCATACAACCACGAGCCATACATCGCGCAGTGCCTGCAGAGTATCCTTGCGCAACAGACGTCGTTCGACTTTGAGATCATTGCGCGCGACGATGCGTCAACAGATGGTACGGCCAAGGTGTTGCAAGAATTCGCAGAGCAATACCCGCACAAGATACGGCTCATCTTGGAGCCGCACAACACGTTTGCCGATCCTGCATACAAGCCCGTGTTTGGTCGCGTGTTCGCTCCGGTTGCCCGTGGGCGGTATTTGGCCACATGCGAGGGTGACGATTACTGGACCGATCCCACAAAGCTCCAGCGACAGTTTGACTACATGCAGGCCCATCCCAGTTGCGTGCTCTGCTGCCATGCAACGAGCATCGTGCGCGAGGATGGCGAGGCCTCTGCCATGCGTCTCTCGTTTGGCAACGAGGACAAGGACGTCACCTGCGACGACATCATGACAAGCTGGGCGCAGACCCAGAGCTTTGGCATAACGTCGCTGCATCCGTCCAGCTGGTTCTCGCGCCGTCAGATGGACTTGGACTATGCGGCGAGCTGGCACCTGTCTACGTCCGCGGGAGACTTTGCGCGTGCATGCTACTTCTCGCACCTAGCTCCGGTGCACTACATGGCGCGGCCCATGAGCGCGTATCGCTACCTTGCCGCGCAGTCGTGGACGGCCAAGGCGGAGAAGAGCGTCCAGGTGCTCGCGAGTCACTACAAAGACTATATAGAGACGGCACAGCAGATAGACGAGCTCACGAATCGCGAGCACCACGACACCGCGATGATTGGCTGCAAGCAGCGCGCGCTTCTGCTTGCGGGCATGACCAGCGGCCGAGCCTTCTTTAAGTCCCAGCTTGGCGCTCCCATTGCGCCCTACCTCACTGCGAGCGACCACCTGACCCTCCTTGCCCTTCGGCTGCTCAACGCCCTTGGCCTTCGCCCCGCGCGCAACAACGACACCGGTCGCGTTGTGCTGAGCAGAAAGGGGTAATCCCTTTCTGCTCGCCTATGACGAACGTGTGGAGGATGGCAACGCCCGGGGGCGTGGCGTTTTGACAACCTCCACGCAGCACGCTAATCTAACAAATTGCTGATTCAAGGTAGTGGTGCTGCGCTGCCTTTGTCGATACACAAACAAGATAGGTACGAAGGAGAAACGCTTTGCCTACCATTAACCAGTTGGTCCGTCAGGGCCGCAAATCCGTTGCGTCCAAGTCCAAGAACGCAGCCCTCCAGCACAATCCGCAGAAGCGTGGCGTGTGCACCCGCGTGTTCACCACCACCCCCAAGAAGCCTAACTCCGCACTGCGCAAGGTTGCCCGTGTGCGCCTCGTCAACGGCATCGAAGTTACGGCCTACATCCCCGGCGAGGGCCACAACCTGCAGGAGCACTCCATCGTGCTCATCCG
>JAUMWL010000134.1 GCA_030529665.1 Coriobacteriales bacterium | reverse complement strand
GAACGAGCACGAAGATAACGGTCATATGGACCTCGAAGCGCTTGTGTCACCTCGCAACGTACACCAAGGTTGCCGTGCGGCAATGGCATCAAACAGATCCATGGTCAACCTCCTTTAGGCCACGCGCTTGGGATCCGCCGCGTGACAGTTTGGAGCGACCGCTCGCGAGGTCAGGGTTTCCAAGATGGGGTCTTCTCGCCTAAACACACTAGCCCCCACGCGATCGGCCATAACGTTTCCAGTATAGAGGTTCGTCACGTGTGCGGGCGGCGCACCAACACGTAAAGCAACCGTATGTAAATCAGTTTGGGTTTTGGCTGTTATCCGGTCAGCCAACCGTCCGCAGCGCAAGCGCAGCTGAATATCTTGAGATTGCGCGATAACCAATCGCCAAAACTCGCGCCGTACGGGCCCGGCGGATGGTCAAGTGATTGTTTGACGATCAAAAAAACCGCTGCTACCCAAGGAAGCACCAAAGGGTGGCAGCGGAATCATTTGGGAATCTGGAATAGCCTACATTTGAATGCTGACTTCCCAGCTGTCGCCATTGAACTTGCTCAAAAGGATGGAGGAGTAATGCTCGAGAAACATGTAATTGAGCTTATCCATATAGAAGTCACTCAAAGGATCATGCTTTATGTTGGGGAACGAAATCCTCAGCATATGGTGATTGCTGCTTTCGGAGCAAATCAGCTTTAAATGTGCCGTGGCAGCAGGCTCCTTTTCGCTGGTGAAAACGGGATAAAGAAGCTCATCGCACACCGAGTTAATGAGCAGTGCTTGATTTCGATTCGTATCATACTTCGAAACGAACTTCTTCAGCTCGGAATTCAAAGACAGCAAGTCAAGCCCATCTTTCGTGAGCTCCTTCTCGTACATGCGTGAGCGATACAAGAAGCGCTGAGTAAGCGGCCTGGAGGGGTTGTCGAATATCTCCTGCGCCGTACCCTGCTCGTAGATGCCCTTCTCGGCCAAGAAGATCACGCGGGAGGCGACGTTTCTCGCGAAGCTCATTTCGTGCGTAACGATGACGCACGTCATCCCGTCGTTTGCCAAATCCTTAATGACGGATTCGACCTCATCGACCATGGTGGGATCGAGCGCGGAGGTGGGCTCGTCAAAAATAATGAACTTAGGATGCATGGCCAAGGTCCTGGCAATTGCGACCCTCTGCTTTTGGCCGCCAGACAGGGACGAGGGCATGTTGTATTCCTTGCCGTCCAAGCTCACGCGTTTGAGCAGCTGCTTGGCCTCCTTAACGGCTTCCTCGCGCTCGACCTTGTTTACCACCATGGGTGCAAGAATAATATTTTCCAAGACGTTAAGGTGAGAAAAGAGATTAAAGTGCTGATATACCATTCCCATGCTTCGGCGCATAGCGTCGACGTCGGCCTTTGGATCGAGGATGTTTTCCCCATCGATCCATATCTCGCCCGAATCGGGTACGTTTAGCCTGTTGATGCAGCGAATCAAGGTAGATTTGCCACATCCGGACCCACCGATAATAACTACGCATTCCCCATCTTGGATGTCAAAACTCACATTTTCGATGACCGTTCCGCTATCGTAGCTTTTGGTCAAGTTCTTAATACTAATCATTTGCCGGCTCCTGTTTTCTACGGCTGTCGAACAGCTTTACGAATTGCTTGGCGATGAGTCCGATTACAAAGTAGATGAGCGTAATAAAAATGAGGCCGAAGAATGCGTCCATGGTGCGCGACGTTACTATTGAGGAGGCCTTTGTAAGATCAATGATGGCGAGGTAGCCCACGACCGAGGTCTCCTGCATGGACATAACGAACTGATTAATATAGAGCGGCATCGCACTGGTAACTGTTTGGGGCAACACCACCTTGGAAAAGGCCTGCCACTTGTTCATGCCCAGCGTGCGCGCAGCCTCGACCTCTCCTGGCTGTACGGTATTCAACGCCGTATTGAATATCTCGGAAAGATAGGATCCTGCCTTAAGCGTCAAGCCGATGATCGCGATGAGCATCAACGGCAACGAGGATTTACCGAAGACGATATATGCCATGATCATAAGCAAGACCATGGTTGGTATTCCTCGCAGCAGTGATGCTATGCCCCTGCCAGTCTTTTGGAGTGCACTGTTGCCTGATCGCTGCATCACCGTCAAGAGAATTCCGAAGAGCGTTCCCAGAATAAAACTGCCAAACGTGAGTATGAGTGTTGTTTTGAGACCCTCGACGAAAAACAAGTATCTATCGTCGTAGATGAAGGTTTTATAAATTTTATTCCATATCATTTGGAAAAAGTCACCCATTTTTATCATTACTCCAAATTATCAAAATCGACTGTGATATCGTCCTGCAATTTTTGCACAAAGACTAACGTTCCTTCATCCATCGTATCAGAGACGAATAGACCCAACTTCTCCGCTTCATCTTTGAATTCCACTGATATGTAACCTCCAAGTACGTCATACATCCCGTTTTGCAGACCCATCATGCCATCATTACCAGTTGATGGAATGAACTCAAGCTGATAATCATGCTCATTGGCAAAATACTTAAGCTGCTCGCCGTCAAAACCATACAACTCCGTATCCCCTACCTTAACAAAGGACCGAGGATAGCTAGTTGGATCGAATGCAACTCTTAGTGTCTTGCCTTTGCCCGTGAGCTCTATTTCAGGCTGCTCGTAATCGTCATTAAAATTATCTTCGCGCTCTCTGAATTCTTTGTATGTGTCAGTCTTTTTAAATTCTGCTATGAATTCATTGAACTGATCACAGAGCTCTTTGTCCCTAAAATACCAGACGTAGCCGGTCTTTTGTATTTCTGGCTCGACCTTTACCAATCCGGTGCTGTTCTTGTTCATCAGAACCCACGACATGTCATCGGTGGCAATTGCATCTACTTTATTGTAGTTTAAGGCCATCATCAAATCTGCCGTTGAGTCGTAGCGATACAGTTCCATGTCGCTACGATGCGTGAGCGCATAGTCGGCAGCCCAGCCCATGTTGACGCCGACCCTCATGCCTCCAAGATCGTTTACGTCCGTGATCTTCTTTGGCTCCCATTCTTTCTCGCAGCCACACATTAGCAACGGCAATAGAAAGATCAGGGCGCACATTATTGCAATGCCCTTCTGGTGTTTGCCCATGCTCAGCACCTTTCGTCCCCACTCTGTTTGGATTGATTGTGTCAGGGCCACGCAGTCCTACGCCAGCCCAAAAAAGATTTGAGCATACAATAGGTTACCCATCTCTTCGCGTGACGTCAACCTTGAGGTGTAGTCACTTTTCTGCAGGCAATACGCCCGCTGAAGACAAAGCGCTATGGGGATCAGGTAGCTCTTTTTGTAGTTGCCAATAAAGTCGAGGACCAGAACGTAGTCTTTGCCTTCGTGCTTGCGCAGACCACGACCGAGCTGCTGCACAAAAATGATGGCGGACTCCGTAGGCCTCAGCATAATCACAAGATTGACGGAGGGAATGTCCACGCCCTCGTTGAAGATGTCAACGGTAAAGATAAGCTCTATCCAGTCATCGCGCTTGGAGCGATCGCACTCCAGGCGCTCGATGGCGTCCTCTCGTTGGGAGTCGGACGACGAGCCGTCCAGGGCAACCGACCGGTAGCCGCGCATGTTGAACAGAGCCGCCAGTCGGTGCGCCTCTTCCTTCGTGAGCAAAACACGAGACCTCGTCTCGTGGAGTCCACGTCATACATCTCCAGCTGGCGTATCACATGGTCGACGCGCTCAGCAGAGGTAAGCCTTGCAAAGTCGGCGACTTCGTCGATCTCTTCGCCATCGATCGTGAGGTCGTGTATGCCAAAGTAGTGGAACGGCGCGAGCATGTTTGCTTCCTGCGCGCGCTGCAACGTGATCTGATACGCGATATTGTTGTCGAAGAAGTCGTATACGTTGAAGTCGTCGTTGCGAGCGGGCGTTGCCGTCATGCCTAGCATAAACCTTGGCTTAAAGTGCGTAGCGATTTTTAAGACCGCGTCGGTGCTTTGGAAGTTCGTGCTCGTGGCGATCGCCACATACGGGCTTCTCGACGGTGCAGGCATCCTCGCCGGCACCTATCACACCGAGTTCCCCCACATGTTCACTAACGTTTCCAACATCTTCGCATGGGGATATTTCCTCATAGCCGCAATACGGCTCGCTGCCAGCAAAGACGACGAGGCCAAGGTCTTCGCACCGCAAGCCAAGTACACGGCCATGATTTCGCTTCTCATAACCGCGTTAATAGCGCATTTCAAGCTTCCGCGATACGTTGCGTAGAGCAAGGTTTAACGTCGTATCTGCGCACTGGGTCCTTGGCAACTTACAGCCGACCCACCATATACTCTACGATTTTTGCGCAGTTCGCAGCCGCCACCTCTTTGAATTTCGCAAACTCCAGGCTCTGTGATCCATCCGATTTATCCGAGATTGCACGAATCACCACAAAAGGGGTCTTGTTCAAATAACATGCCTGCGCAATCGCCGCGCCCTCCATCTCGCAGCACATACCGCCGAAATTCGATGTGATTGCTTGCTTCTGTTCATCAGTACCAACAAACTGGTCTCCGGAACATACCCTGCCTTCATATGCATGAATATGCGGCGCAGCTTTGGCCGCCGCCTCTATCGCCACGGCACGCATTTCCTCATCTGCCGGAAAGGCATAAAGCCCTGTATAGGGAATCTCCCCTTTTTGGAAACCAATAGGTTCCACATCGAAGTCGTGCTGCACGGCATCAACCGATACAACGATATCCCCAATATCAAGCCGGTTGTCCAGAGACCCCGCAACGCCTGTGTTTACAATCTTCGTGCAACCAAAATCGTTGATCAGGGTATGCGCACAAATCCCCGCGTTGACTTTGCCCATGCCACACTGGACGATGACGACCCTATTATCCCCAAGCTTCCCTTCGCAAAATTCCATTTCCGCAATCGTCGTCATCTTGGTAATCTTCGCCGCTTCTTTCAAAGTTGCCACTTCTTCATCCATCGCGCCGATGATGCCAATCACTGTTCCCCGCGTCATAGTCTGCCCCTTTCCGCATCCGGCTAGCAATGCCAAAAACCAGTATTTCAACTATAGCATGGCGATGACCAAACGTCCGAGCGCTTATCCACATGGACATTGCCAAACATCCCTCGATAATCCATTAGATAAGTGCCTAGATGCCTTCGCGCCAGGCAGCACAGGGCAGGGTGAAGCGGTCTTCCGGCCTGCGGTCATGGTGCTCAAATCCCTTCATCCGAACCGACGGGCACGTCGTGCAATGTACCATGGGAGTTTGAAAAAGGCTCGCTATCGTGAAGCCATACGTGTCGAAACGCTTACGGCAAGAGCTTCAACGCCTCGTTGAATTCCTCCCATTTCTCCGCGGTCTGCTTGTCGCGCAGCAGGAAGCCTCGCACGTCCAGGTTGTCATCGTAGAGGAAGTCCATGCAGTACTCGGGCCTGCCTTCGCGGCGCTCGGTGTGGAAGTTGTCGACCGAGCCCAAGATGATACGCGCGCTCGTGGAGGTGTCTCGCCGTTTGTCGACATCATACTCGGCGCCGTTGTCGCTAAACGACACGCGTAGCCATTCCGGCATGAGCGCAATGCGCACGTGGATATCGCCCGCGCCCAAATAGGCGTACATAATTCGTTCGATGAGCATCTCCTCAACTGCAAGTCGAATCTTGGCCACCCGACGGGGCTCGTAACCGATGCTCCTGGCCAAGTCCTCGACGAGCGTCGTCACTGGCCCGATTGCATAGCTGGAGTTTTTCACGGTAATCTCAAACACCGTGATGCCACCCGCAAGTTCCTCGCTCACTTCGATTCTGCGCAGCTTTCCCAGCATGCTGACGTAAAGGGCGCGCTGGTCGAGCTTTCCGTTCACGTTGAGAGGGAACTCGCGGTAGGGGAAAATGTGTGCCGGCACCTTGTAGCGGGGCATGCGGGCGCGCAGGGCTTCAAGTACGCGTCCCGTGTCGAACGGCTCTGTTTCTTGGGTGGTCACGCAAGCCTCTACGCTCTCGCCGAAGATTGCGTGTGGCGCGCCCATGACCTTGGCATCCGCCACGCCTTCTATGGAGGTGAGCTCTGCTTCGATTTCAGCGGGAGAGATGTTCTCGCCCCCGCGAATGATGACGTCCCTGATGCGTCCGGCGAGGTGCAGGTATCCTGCGGGGTCTAAGAACCCCAAATCCCCCGTATGCAGCCAGCCGTCCGCATCGATTGACTGCTTGTTTGAGGGTAGCCCCTCGTAGCCGTTCATGAGGCAAACGCCACGGGCCAATGCCTCGCCAACCTCGCCATTCGGCAAACTCGAGCCATCCAAATTCGCAATGCGAAGCTCGACGCCGTCTACGGCACGTCCAACCGAATTCGCGTAGCTCAACAAGGTCGGAGGGTCGCACCATGGTAAGCGGAGCGCCTTCGCTTTGGCCATACATGTTGATGAAGGTGGCGTTCGCGAAATCGAGCTCGAGTCGCATCATCTGCACCGGCGTGGACATGCCGCCAGCGATGAGGCATGTGCGCAGATGGGGAACGACCTTTTCCGCAAAACCATCCGCATCGGCAAGGCCCTGATACACTGCACCCACCGCGGCCATGTCGCTCACCTGATTTTCGCTCACCATCGACACAAGCGCGTCGGCCCGATAGCTCGTGGGCAGGCACACCACAGAACCCAGAATAAGGTACACATAGCTGGTAAGTAGGCCGAGGATGTGGAAGAGCGGCACTGCGACGCAAACGGAGCCTCCCATCGTTCCCTCGAGGCCTCCCATGAGGGCCCGCGCGTCGGCGGTAAGGGCACGCTAAGAAATGCAAACGGCCTTAGGTGCCGACGTCGTACCGCTCGTGAAGATGATAAACGCGGTATCGGCTTCCTCGTTTGGCTGTCGTTGCTCGGCGAGGCCTCCCTCCCCCGCATAAACATCCACGAACTTGCAGGCGTCGCCCCGTGCGTCGACGCAGCGGGAGCGTTCGATCCCCGCCGCGTCGGCAAGCGCTTCCATCGCGTCTTCGCGACGCTTGGTCTGCCCGTTGTCGCCGCAAATCAGGAAGTGCGCATTCGCCGTTCGCAACAGCGTGGCCGCGTCGCCAACACCCATGCTGTAGTTGACCAGCAGCGCCACCCCGCCTGCACGCACGATGGCAAAGAAGGCCACGAGCCAGTTCGTCGAGTTGTACCCCCAGAGCGCCACACGGTCGCCCTTGGCAAGGCCCATGTTATGCAGGTGTGCGGCAAAACCGGCCACGTCCGCGCGAAACTCGCCATACGCCACCGACCCTTGCGAGTCAACGATAGCCGCAGCGCCGTCTTGCCCGAGGCATGGCTCGATTTCAGAAAAAAGCATAAGGAGTTCCTGTCCCTCAAGGGCAGGCCGCTAAAGCTAGGCCACATGCCCTGTCGTTTGCAGTTGCCGTTCGCATTGCATTCTCCAACATATAGCGCAAAACTGTCCCCCTGTCGCCAGTGGCTCCGTGCCTTTCAACAATGCCGAAGTCACCGTTAAGATTGCCAAGTCATGTCAGGCAAGGCCGAGCGCTTGGAGAAGGCCGCTGCGCGGCGTGGCGTAAGTCATTTCCCCAACAACCTCGTAGCCGATTCCGAGCTGGTCGAGCTGGGCCAGAAATGACTTGTCGTAGACGTCCGTCGCCATGGTGCGCGCAAACATGAGGTTGAAAGCGCCGGCCGTCGCCGTTACGAACAGGCTGATGCCGGGGTTTATGTCCGCTACCGGCATCGCGAGATAGCGGACGTCCACGATCTGCTCCTCGAAACCCTCGGAACGAAGCCCTCCCACGTAGTCGACGCTAATAGGCGCCACATTAGGCACTTAAGCGATTGAGGGCGACGCGCTTTGCTGCAAACCCCTTGAACTCGTCAGCCGCGGCAAAGGATCGATGCAAGGCGTTGGCCATAAAGCGAATGAGCTCGGGCGTGGTGCATGACCGCAGAGCAGTTGTATTCGATAAAG
>JAUMWL010000284.1:1060-2106 GCA_030529665.1 Coriobacteriales bacterium | reverse complement strand
CTAATGCGGAAACGCAATCTCGTCGGTGCCACCAAACAGGGGGTCGGCATCGTCGTCGTTGTTGGCGTAGCGTGAGAGGGAATCCACGACCAAGCGGTTGCAGCTTGGAAGTGCCCGCGCGCGGTAGGTCTGCACCGTGCCGTCCACCGGGTCGCCGTCTATCTCCAATTGGGCAGGCGAGGAAGCCGTTACCTGTATGTCATAACCGCGGAAGCTCTCTAGGTGCGGGCGGCCAATGTGCTTGCCGTCAAAGTCCACAAAACCACTAAACAAAGGCCGTATGAGCTTTGCTGTCATGTCCGTCTCTACCATGATTACGTCAAGCATGCCGTCGGTCATGGTGCACTCTGGAACCAGATTTATATCGCCTTGAATCATGGCATTGTTTGCCACCAGGCAGCTTATGCCCACACGTTCGTAGGTCTTGTCGTCAACCGTTATGCGATAGCGCTTTACTTCGGGGCGAGGATTGGCGAGCGCGGCTGCAAAGTAGGCAGCCTGACCCATGGTCTTCTTTGCAGGTATGGCCGCTTGCATAAGCTGGGCGTCAAACCCCAGTCCGGCCATGATCGAGAAGCCCTGCCTGTGCTTTTTGCCCTGATCGTCGAGCCAGATTATCTCGCCAAGGTCGGTGTTTGCCGAGCGACCGATTCTGCAGGCGCGCGCCAACGAGGACGGCTCTGCCGCATTGCCAAGATTGGCAAAAAAGAGGTTGGCAGTTCCTGACGGAAACACGCAGGTGAGGACGTCGCGGTTGCGCAAAAGGTAGAGCTGCGACGCCACAGTGCCGTCGCCTCCCGAGAGCACCACCAGGTCAAACTCCTCGGCATCGCGCGACAACTCCGCGTCGTTTTGCCGGTCGTTGCTCACGACCATGCGCATTACGCATTCGTCGCCCGCGCGCAAGAGCGCACGCTGAAACTCAAAAATAGCATCGGACCCAAAGCCCGAGGTGTCATTGTGAATAATGAGGACTCGCAAAAGAACCTCCTCCTTCGTGGCGGGCAACCCAAGGGTATTATTGGGTACTATGGTATACGATTACT
>JAUMWL010000284.1:0-1050 GCA_030529665.1 Coriobacteriales bacterium | reverse complement strand
ACGAAATTACTTGGCAAGCGACGAATTGAGTGCGTATGTACATCACTTCTTTCGAAGAACTTAAGGCGTTTTGTGAGCGTGCGGAGCGGTCGAAGGTGTTGGCCATAGACACAGAGTTCCTGCGCGAGCGCACGTATCATCCTATGCTGTGCCTTATTCAGGTTGCGACGCATAGCGAGACAGTGGCCATAGACCCGCTTGCGATTGACGACCTTGGCCCGCTTAAGGACCTCTTTATGGATACGGGCAAGACCAAGGTGTTTCATGCCTGCGATCAGGACCTTGAGGTAATTGACGATGCCATGGGCATTCTGCCCAAGCCCGTCTTTGACACGCAGCTAGCGGCGGCGTTTTTGGGGCATCGCATGCAGCTGGGGTATGGGGCGCTGGTGCAGGCCTACGAGGGTGTGCGTCTGCCCAAAGCCGACGGGCTCACCGACTGGTCGCGCAGGCCGCTTGACGAGGACCAGCTGGCGTATGCCGAGGATGACGTGCGTTATTTGCCGGGCATCTACGACAAGATGATGACCGAGCTGGTAAAGCACGATCGCCTGCCGTGGTTGGCGCCCGAGATAGAGAGCATCTGCGAGCGCACCCAAAGACGTCGCGACCCGCGTGAGGCATACCTACATCTGCGCCGCGCGTCCTCGCTCACGCGCAAGCAGCTGGCGGTGGCGCGAGAGATCTGTGCGTGGCGCGAGACAAACGCGTCGCGTAGAAACCTGCCACGCAAGTGGGTGATGTCGGACGAGATCGTGGTGGAGCTTTGTCGCCACGTGCCACGCAACGTGGAGAGGCTGTATCGCATTAGGGGGACCGAGGGCATATCGCAGCGTGACGCAAAGGAGCTCGTTGCGGCCATATGGAACGGGGTAAAGTGCGACCCCGCCCAATACCCCTTGGTAAAGCATCGTCCACGCACCAGCGCCGATGCCGACAGCGTAACGGACCTCATGTACGCGCTCCTTAGGCTTTGCTCCGAGAACTCGGGGGTTGCCATACCTCTCATTGCCACGCGCGAGGACCTGTATGACTTTATGGCGGGACGCA
>JAUMWL010000283.1 GCA_030529665.1 Coriobacteriales bacterium | reverse complement strand
TCCTTCTTCTATTACCAAAAGGTCATTAAGTCCAACGGCGAGGACGTTGCATAGTCAACGCAGCACGCCGAGAGCTTGCACAAAAAGGAGCGCTCCGACTCGGGGCGCTCCTTTTTGTGCGGAGCCTTGGAACGGCGATGCACGGAGTTCCGGTCAGGCCCCCGTTTTCGGTCGGGCCCCCGTTTTGCCGACAGGTCGAGAAGCTGCGCAAGCATGCGTGCCACGCCGCACTCCTCGTTGGTCCAGGGGAGCACGTGCGTGGCGGCTTCCTTTACCGCCTCCTCTGCGTTTGCCATGGCATAGGAGTTGCGCACCGACAGCAGCATATCCATGTCGTTTGGCCCGTCCCCAAAGGCAACGGCATACGTGGGGTCTATGCCGTAGTGCTCGCATATCACGCGCACGGCGGTTCTCTTGCTTGCCTCGCGCGTCATCACCTCGCACAATATGTCGCTCGAGCGCACCACGTTGAGGTGCGGATAGCGCGCCCCCACAACCCTCTCGGCGTCCAGGATGGCATCCGGGCTCCCCATGAGCAGCAGCTTATGGACCCCGGTCTTCCCAAAGGTGCCCACGATGTCTCGCGATTCGCTCGCTTGGGTTTGCACCGCCTCCTCCTCGCGGCGCACGGAAGGATGCGAGCGGTCATCCACGATCCACGTGTGATGCCCGTATGTCCCCACGCAAAGCTGTGGATGGGCCTGCGAGAGGTAGTCCTTAATGTCGCGCGCATCCTCGGCCGTCATGGTGGTGCTATACAGCTCCTCGCCGTTCTCGCCGAGCACATATGCGCCCGAGAAGCAGGCGAGCGGCCCAGCAAAGCCGAGCGCCTGCTGGATGGAATAGAGTCCCTCGGGCGAGCGGGCCGAAACCAGGCACACGGGCACGCGCGCGCCCACCTCATGCATGGTGGCGGCACTCGCCTCAATGGGGTGATGGTCGCCCCCCACCAAGGTTCCGTCCACATCCGAGAAAACCATGCGTACCTGCTGTTTTGCAAAATCGCTCATTCATGTCCTCCCGTTACTCTATATCTCGTGAATCTCGCGCAGGCGCCATTCCCGCGGGGTGTATCCCGTAAGCTGCTTAAACACCGTCTGCAAATGGCTCTGAGACGAGAAGCCCGTTTGGTAGGCGATCTGCGAGATCTCCAGGTCGGTCGTGTCGAGCAGGCGTTGCGCGCGCTCGATACGCAGGCGCCGCACGTAAGTGGCAAACGTCTCGCCGGTCTCTTGCTTAAACCGCGTACATAGCGTCTTTCGGCTTACGCCACACGCCTCGGCCACCGAGTCGCCGTCGAGCGTCTCGGAAAGATGGCTGCGCACGTAGGTCATCGCGTGGTGCGACAGGGGATGCGTATAGGCCTGCGCCTCAGTTGCTACGGCCTTGGTAAGCTCGAGCATCATGGGAAGCATGAGGTAATGCACAAGCTCCTCGTTTTGAGACTCGTTGGCCAGCTTCATGTAGTCTTGGGTAATCGCAAAGCATCGTGCGATTGGCAAGCCCCCGTTTCGAGCGGCTTGCGAGCAAGTGCTGGCCAAAAACGAAACGGCAGTGCGCCCCTGCAAAAGCGGGTCGTCCGACGTGCGAATCTCCATAAGTGGCATGTTGGTGCGCATAAAACTCAAAAGACCCTCCGCGTCACCCATGGATATAAACGACGAGAAGCCCTCGTACTGTTCCGCGATCTCGCGCGAGGAGACATGCGTGTTCACGGCAATAAAGTACATGCGCTTGGAATACGTTACTATTTGCGGCAAGTCCTCCTCTTGCCCGCCTTCGTTAACGTATTTTATGGCGTCAACAATCTCTTGCTCGGTAAGCAGCGACGACATTGCCTCGTCTTGCTCGCTCATATCGCTCATATAACACCTCATAAGTTCACACAAATCTAGAAAAAATTGGTTACAAGGCTGGTATTCTCACTTCCATCGCCAATACACAATACTGGTAATTACTGGCAAAGTGTGACAAATCCAAAAAAAATGCCAGTCGAGAGGCCCCAACGGGCCGTTGTTGAGCGATTGGCCAGTCACACAAAAATGCAGTTTTTACTGCAAAAGGAAGGGAGCTGCCTATGAAGTATCTGCTCTTGGTGAGTCACGGCACCATGG
>JAUMWL010000029.1 GCA_030529665.1 Coriobacteriales bacterium | reverse complement strand
CTCCTCCACATACGTTCAGACTCCCGCGGCCGCAGCCAACGCATCCGCAATGGTCGCAAGGGCCTACAGCATCCTTGGTGCGGCGCATAGTATGAGCGGTTACCTGTGGACCGGAAGCATCTACACGTCGTACTTTACGTGCTCGGGCGTGGTTGACTTTGCACGTGGCCTGCCTAGCTGGTCCAGTTCGCCAGAGTCGCTTTGGGCCGAGGTTGGTTCGCGCATGGTGTACGACACCAGCAAGCTCAACTACGGCGACCTCGTGTTCTATTCCTATGCTGGGCGCTATCCCGGTCACGTGGGCATCTACGTTGGCGGCGGCAAGATCATAGACTCCATACCAAACGGTGGCGTAGCCGTACGAGACGTGAATTACATGCCCTGCATTGGTGGCGGACCAATCTACTAAGACCACCTCTAACCAAGCAGGCCCCCGGAAACGCGCTCCACGTGGCAAGCGTTTTCGGGGGCCTTTGCTATGCGCGTGGGGTCTCTCGTTTCGAATGGGTAAAAAGCCACCATTAATCGTACTTCTCTTTGAAAAAGCAGACGTGGCGAGATAGGATAGCAAGGTATTGTCTGTAATTCCCCAACGTTTTGATTGCGTGGGGTTTGGAAAGTAGGAGTGACGTCATGTTTGACACAGTGCTCTCTCGCAGGACCTTCCTCAAGTTTTCGGGTATCGCAACGGCTGGCTTGGCGCTTGCCGCGTGTGGCGGTTCCGATGGTTCCGCAGATGCGGCAGCCTACAAGATTGGTGGCATTGGACCCATAACGGGTGCCGCGGCCATCTATGGAAACGCAACCAAGTTTGGCGCACAGGTGGCGGTCGACCAGGTAAACGAGATCGAGGGCTCCAACTTCTTTGCCCTTAACTGGCAGGACGACGAGCACGACCCCGAGAAGTCCGTTAACGCATACAATGCCCTCAAGGACTGGGGCATGCAGATTCTGGTGGGAACCACCACCACCGCTCCGTGCGTCGCCGTCTCCACCGAGTCTAACGCCGACGGTATCTTCCAGCTCACGCCCTCCGCGTCTTCCACCGACGTAATCGGCGGCCAGGCGGACGAGGACGGCAACGTAACCATCCCGCGCAAGGACAACGTGTTCCAGATGTGCTTTACCGATCCCAACCAGGGTACGGCATCCGCACGCTACATCTCTCAGCAGAAGCTGGGCACAAAGATCGCCATCATTTACAACAATGCGGACGCGTATTCCACGGGCATCTATCGCAAGTTTGCTGCCGAGGCAAAGGACCTTGGCCTCAACGTAGTCTCCACCACCACCTTTACCGATGACTCCGCCACCGACTTTACGGTGCAGCTCAACAAGGCCAAGGACGCCAAGGCCGACCTCATCTTCCTGCCCATCTACTACACGCCCGCGTCTCTTATCCTTACGCAGGCCGACTCCATGAGCTATGCCCCCAAGTTCTTTGGCGTGGACGGCATGGACGGCATCCTCACCCTTGAGGGCTTTGACGCGTCGCTTGCCGAGGGCGTCATGCTGCTCACGCCGTTTGTGGCCACTGCCGACGACGACGCCACCAAGGATTTTGTGGCCAAGTACAAGAAGACGACTGGCGCCGACGAGGACCCCAACCAGTTTGCCGCCGACGCATACGACTGCGTGATGGCCATCTACGAAGCAATCAAGAAGGGCGGCGTAGAGCCCTCCATGTCTGCCGCCGAGATGTGCGGGACCCTCAAGAACCTGTTTGCATCGGGTGAGCTTACCTACAGCGGTCTTACGGGCGAGAACATGTCTTGGTCCGAGTCCGGCGAGGTCACCAAGGACCCCAAGGGCATGATCATCGTCAACGGCGTGTATGAGCCCATGGACGAGGCCGCGACGGCCGAGGCTGCCGAGGACCAGAACGTCGAGGAGGTCACCGAGCAGGCCGCCGAGGAGGAGGGCGCTGCCGAGTAAGGTGGCCTTGGTATCGAACAACTCGTTCCCCCTTGACCACACTCGAACGCTTTCGTGCGATCGAATGGCAAAGGGGGAGCGTCTTTCTGTGTAGGACTTGAGGCAAACGTGAAAGAGGGGGAGGGAAAGTGGGCTTCCTCACGAATCTGATAAACGGCATAAGCCTGGGGAGCGTGTACGCCATCATCGCGTTGGGCTATACCATGGTGTACGGCATCGCAAAGATGCTCAACTTTGCACATGGTGACGTGATCATGGTGGGCGGGTACCTATGCTTCATTGCGGCGGGGAGTTTGGGACTGTCGCCCATCGTGGCCATACTGATTGCCGTCGTGGGCTGCACCTGCCTTGGCATTGTGGTGGAGCGGCTGGCATATAAGCCCTTGCGCGAGGCACCGTCGCTCGCCGTGCTCATAACGGCCATTGGCGTGAGCTACTTCTTGCAGAACTCCGCACTGCTAATTTGGGGAGCCGATCCCAAGGCTTTTAAGTCGATGGTGCCCTTTCCCTCGCTCTCGCTCTTTGGTGGCCAGCTAACCATTAGCTCGGTCACCATCGCCACCGTGCTTGCCGCCATCGTGGTAATGGTGGGGCTTACCCTGTTTACCTCAAAGACAAAGATGGGTAAGGCCATGCGTGCCTGCTCGGAGGACAAGGGCGCGGCCCAGCTCATGGGAATCAACGTAAACACCACCATCTCCATGGTGTTCGCCATTGGATCGGGCCTTGCCGCCATCGCCGGCGTGCTGCTGTGCTCGGCGTATCCCACGCTCATGCCCACCACGGGTTCCATGCCTGGCATCAAGGCGTTTACGGCAGCGGTTCTTGGCGGCATTGGCTCCATTCCCGGTGCTGCCCTTGGTGGCGTGCTCTTGGGCGTGATAGAGATCTTCTCCAAGGCCTACCTTGGTACGCAGTTTGCCGACGCCATTGTGTTTGCGGTTCTTATTGTGGTGCTCCTAATAAAACCCGCGGGCCTTTTGGGCAAAGAGATTCACGAGAAGGTGTAGCCCATGGACAAGATAAGGAACCTAAGTAGTGCTACAAAGTCCAATCTCATCACCTATGGCATGGTCATCGTTGCTTATGTGGTCATGCAGTGCCTCGTGAGTGCGGGTGCCATCTCCAACTCCATGGTGGGACTGCTCGTGCCCATATGCTCCTACATCTGCATGGCCATCTCGCTCAACCTCGTGGTTGGCATCTCGGGCGAGCTCTCGTTGGGCCACGCCGGCTTTATGAGCGTGGGTGCCTTTACGGGTTTGGTGGTGGCCTCTTGCCTGCGCGGCGTGGTGGGCTTCGACCCCTTGCGCCTGGCGATCGCCATCATGATAGCGGGCGCCTTTGCGGCCTTGGCTGGAATCTTGGTGGGCCTGCCCGTCATGCGCCTGCGCGGCGACTATCTGGCCATCGTTACGCTTGCCTTTGGCGAGATAATCAAAAACCTGCTCAACAACCTCTATGTGGGACTGGATACCGCCGGCCTGCACTTCTCGATGGTAGACGCCAAGTCGCTGGGCATGCAGGGCGGCACCATCCTTATCAACGGTCCGCAAGGTGCCGCTGGCATAGACAAGCTCTCCAGCTTTACCGCGGGCTTCGTGCTCATTATTGTGACGCTCTTTGTGGTGCTCAACCTTGTGAACAGCCGCACGGGTCGTGCCATCATGGCCGTGCGCGACAACCGCATAGCGGCCGAGTCGGTGGGCATAAACACCATGAAGTATCGGCTCATCGCGTTTGTGGTGTCGGCCGCGCTGGCCGGCATGGCCGGTGCGCTGTACGCCATGAACTTCTCGTCCATAGTGCCAAAGAAGTTTGACTTCAATACGTCCATCCTCGTGCTGGTGTTTGTGGTGCTTGGTGGCATGGGCAATATTCGCGGTGGCATAATCTCGGCGGCGCTGCTTACCATACTGCCCGAGCGGCTGCGCTTCTTGGGCGACTTCCGCATGCTCATCTATGCCGTGGTGCTCATAGCGGTAATGATCGCGTCCAACAACACCAAGGCCCAGGAGATAATCCAGACGGTAAAGTCGCGGTTGCGAAGAAAGGGCGACGACGAGGCGGCGTTGGCAGCCAACGCGAACGAGGGAGGTGCCGCAGGTGAGTGAGAAGAGAAGGGGTACCTACAAGGCACAGAGCGAGGCTGCTGCCAAGCGTGTGGCGCGCATGCAGGGTACGGGCAACACCGCTGCCAAGGCGAGCGATCACATACAGGCGGACGAGCACCCAAAGACGAGGATGGTGCCCGTTCCCAGCCAGTCCATCGTGCCCGAGCGCGATGCGGGCAAGGACCCCATCCTGGAGTGCCGTCACCTGGGCATAGACTTTGGTGGCCTGCGGGCGGTGGACGACTTTAACCTTATGATTGGCCGTACCGAGATTGCGGGCCTCATTGGACCCAACGGTGCGGGCAAGACGACGGTGTTCAACCTCCTTACCAAGGTGTACCAGCCCACGCGTGGCTCCATCATGCTCGACGGTGTGGACACGGCGTCCATGGACACGGCTCAGGTGAGCCAGGCGGGCATTGCGCGAACGTTCCAGAACATTCGCCTGTTTGGTTCTCTTACCGTTGAGGACAACGTGCGCATTGGCCTCCACAACCAGATTGAGTGCGGCATGTGGAGCGGCATGCTGCGCCTCCCGCGCCACTGGCTGAGCGAGAAGGAGTTCCACGACAAGTCCCTCGAGCTCCTGGACGTGTTCCACATGGCAGACAATGCCAACGACATCGCAGGGTCGCTCCCTTATGGCGCGCAGCGTCGTCTGGAGATCGTGCGTGCCTTGGCCACCAACCCCAAGCTACTGTTGCTCGACGAGCCCGCTGCCGGCATGAACCCTTCCGAGACGGCCGAGCTCATGGACAACATCGTGCGGATTCGCGACATGTTCAACATTGCCGTGCTGCTTATCGAGCACGACATGGACCTGGTGATGGGCATCTGCGAGGGCATTGCCGTGCTCAACTTTGGCAAGATCATCGCCAAGGGAACGCCCGACCAGATTCAGAACAACCCGCAGGTTATTGAGGCGTATCTGGGAAAGCAGGACGACCTCGAGGACGGTGAGTAGCATGAGCATGCTCAAGATAGAGGACCTCAACGTGTACTACGGCTCGATCCACGCGGTGAAGGGCGTCTCGTTTGAGGTGGAGGAGGGCGAGATCGTTACGCTCATTGGTGCAAACGGTGCTGGCAAGTCCACCACCCTCAACACCGTCGCCGGGCTATTGAAGCCTCGCATGGGCACGATAGAGTTCGAAGGTCAGAGCCTTGTGGGCGTACCCGCGCACAAGATGGTCTCCAAGGGCATAGCCCTGTGTCCCGAGGGCCGTCGCATCTTCCAGGACATGACGGTGCGAGAGAACCTGGAGATGGGCGCGTTTACGCGTACGGACGAGGAGTCGCTGGAGATGCGCAGGCGTGTATACGAGAGCTTCCCGCGCCTGAAGGAGCGCCGCATGCAGGCAGGCGGCACGCTTTCGGGCGGCGAGCAGCAGATGCTTGCCATGGGACGAGCGCTCATGAGCAAGCCAAAGCTCATGATGCTGGACGAGCCCTCCATGGGTCTTGCCCCCATCCTGGTAAAGGAGATCTTTGACATCATAAAGGAGCTCAACGAGCAGGGAACCACCATTCTGCTGGTGGAGCAAAACGCCAGCATGGCGCTCTCCATTGCCGATCGCGCCTACGTGCTCGAGACCGGGCGCGTGTCCATGAGCGGTGACGCCAACGAGCTGCTGCATGACAAGCGCGTGCGCGAGGCGTATTTGGGAGGATAAGGACGGGAGCGTCTATGAGTCGGCGCGAGAAGGTTGCAAAGACAAACGCCATGCGGGAGCTGGAACGAGCAGGCGTGGCGTTTACGGTTCATACCTACGATGTTGAGGAAGAGGGGGTTCCGCAGCGCGACCTTGGGCTGCGGATTGCCCGCCTTCTGGGGGCAGACCCCGATTCGCAATTCAAGACGTTGGTTACCGTGACTCCCTCGGGAGACCATGTGGTGTGCTGCATTCCCGTATGCGAGGAGCTGGACCTAAAGAAGGCTGCCGCGGCGGCGGGCGAGAAGTCGCTTGCCATGATGCACGTGCGCGACCTTGAGCCCGTGTGCGGCTACGTGCGCGGCGCATGTTCGCCGGTGGGGATGAAGCGCCGCTTTCGGACCCTTGTGGACGAGACGGCGGAGCTCTTTGATGAGGTGGGCATATCGGGCGGGCGCAAAGGCATTACGCTCACCTTGTCGCCTACAGACCTTGCCAACTTCCTCTCTGCCACCTTTGCCGACATCACGGCGTGAGTCAAAAGGGGTAACCCCTTTTGACTCAATGTCTTGTGGGTGTGCTCATAAAATGTGTATAATTGACCTCTCTCACGGTCCTTGGCATAAAGGGAGGTGTTATGGCCGCACGCCATCTGGCAGAGGATTTCTCTGAGGAGTACGAGGACGACTATCAGTCGGCATATGTAACGGCTGCGCAGGGCAAGCATTTGCGCAAGCCTGTGGTTAGGTATGTCCCCACTATTCCAGAAGACTACACCGTGGCATCCTTCCATGAAGACGTGCGGGCTGACGAGCAAGCACGCAGCCATGTTGAGGAGATTTATCGTGAGCTATCGGTCTCCCACTCCAAAGACATGGCTCAGTCCCAGGAGATGGTGCTCAGGGGCTCGCGCTTGTCGGCAGACCTTTTGCCGGGATTTGGCCCTCCCCAGTCCCAGCTTGCCGAGTTTGTCCCCGAAATTGAGTCCGTACCCGGGGACTTGAACCATACGGCGTCCGAAGGCGTCTTTGCACGTCATCAAAGCGCCTCATCCACGCTCGTACTCAATCAGCAGGCGCTGCATGGCCTGCGTCGTAGAATCAGCAGCAGAGACCATGGCCAGGTGGACGTTGCCATCGAGCGCAAGCAACCCTCTTCGTTTGGCTATTACGCTCCACAGACGACAAAGTCCTCAAAACACGCCCAGGACGCTCCTCAGCAGCGCAAGGGCTGGCTCGGCGTCATAGCCGAGTTCTTTGGGCGACTGTTCCATGCGGGCAACTAGTAGGTAACAGGTTTGTGGCGCATTCCTTTACCGCATCTTAACTCACGTATAATCCGCCAGATACGCAACCATGCTTGTTGTTTGGACCTCAATAGAGAGGGGCACCATTGATACATCGCACGCCACGAGGCTTTAGGGATATTTTGCCGCAAGAGGCACTAGCTCGCGAGCGCATTACCGAGACCATTCGTTCGTGCTTCTCGTCACACGGGTACCTGCCCGTAGAGACTCCCATTCTTGAGGACAGGAGCGTCATAGAGACCGCTGGTCGCATCCAAGACTCGCCGTTTCAGCTGTTTGACAAGGACGACCGCCTGCTTATGCTGCGTCCAGACCTTACGCTGCCCATAGCGCGCATGGTTGCCTCGCGATTGGGAAGCAATCGTCTTCCGGCTCGGTTGCGCTATGTTGCGCCTGTGGTGAGGGAGCAAGGTGCGCTGCGTGGGCAGCCCCGCCAGTTTACGCAGCTTGGCGTGGAGCTTGTGGGAGGCGAAGGTGCTGACTCCGAGGCGGAGGTGGTGTCTCTGCTAGCCGATGCCCTCGCGCGTCTGGGAGTTCCCGACTGGTATGTGGTCTGCGGGTCGGTTGCGCCGCTTACGGCGTTGCTCAAGACCTGCGGATTGGGAGAGGGCTTCTCAAAAAAGGTGCTCAGGCTCGTTCACGACTCCGACTTGGTGGGACTCGACGAGCTCGTGCTGTCCGAAGAAGGACTCACCGCCGAGCAGTCAAAGGCCATTTGCGAGCTGGTGCGCCTCAATGGTGACGAGCACATTGTGGAAAGGCTGGATGCCTTGATGGCAGGTGCGGGCGTCCCCGAGGAGTCGAGGGGCGTAAGTGCGCTGCGACACCTGGTTGCCAGCTGTGCCCCCTTGGTGCGACAGGGGCGGCTGCGTTTTGACTTCTCCATTATCAACAACTTTGATTACTACACGGGACTGGTGTTTAAGGCGTACGCCGAGGGAATCGCGGCATCGCTTGCGTCGGGCGGCCACTACGACGCCGTGCTGGCCAACTTGGGGCTTCCCAACGTGAGCGCATGCGGATTTGCCATGTCGCTCGAGCGCTTGCAAGAGGTGCTGGGCGAGGAAGGCGACTCGGGCGTGGTGACGCCTGGGGTTCGTCTGGCAGACAGACCGCTTCGCATTGCCATTCCCAAGGGTTCGCTGTTTCCCGATACGCTCAAGGTGCTTGAGGCCGCGGGATTGCCGGTGGAAGGGCTGCGTGATTTGGGTCGCAAGCTCATCGTGCGTGAGGATGGCGTTGAGTACGTAATCGTACGTGCCCAGGACGCCCCGTCGTTTGTGGCGTTTGGCGGTGCCGACTGCGGCATCTGCGGGCGCGACTCCATCATAGAGGCCGACGTGGACCTGCTGCAACTGGTCGACTTGCGCTATGGGTGGTGCAGGTTTGTGGTCGCCGAGCCTGCGGATGCCGCCGGCAAGGCCGACCGCGCCTACAAGTGGCGTGGCACCATGCGGGTGGCAACCAAGTACCCGCGAATCACGCAAGAGTACTACGATCGCATTGGCCAACAAGTGGACATAGTGCAGCTGCATGGCAACATTGAGCTTGGCCCCATCGTGGGCATGACGGACCGAATAGTGGACATTACGGCTACGGGCACCACCCTGGCCGAGAATGACTTGGTCATTGTGGACGATGTGCTGGAATGCACGGCGCGATTCTTTGCCGGACCCGCTGCATATCGCTGTGATCTGCGTATACGCACGCTTGCGCAGAAGCTTGCCAACGTTGTGTCGCACAAACGAGAGGAGAACTCGTGAGAACGATAAGGCTGGAAGGTGACAGGCGCCTCACGACGGCGGACCTGCACAGAGCCGGTGCTCTGCCGCGCGAGGTAACCGAGGCGGCCACGGCCATTGTGGAGGACGTCCGTGCTCGCGGGGATGAGGCGGTAAGAGAGTACTGCCTTCGGTTTGACGGGTCTTGTCCGGATGCGTTTCGCGTGCCGGATGAGCTGGTGCAGAGCTCGCTCAACATGGTCGACCCCGCGTTCTTGGAGGCACTTCGCCTTGCCCACAGACAGATTCGCGAGTTTCACGAGCGCGAGGTGGAGCAGTCGTGGTTTACCACGCGCGAGGACGGCACGATAATGGGCGTAAAGGTCACGCCTGTTCCCAGCGTGGCGGTGTATGTGCCCGGTGGTCGTGCCCAGTATCCCTCCACCGTGCTCATGGACACGGTGCCTGCCAAGGTGGCAGGGGTACCGCGGGTGGTTATGATAACCCCGCCCCAGCGCGACGGCTCTTTGTCGGCCTATACGCTGGCCGCTGCAGCCGTTGCGGGCGTGGACGAGGTGTATGCGGTGGGCGGCGCGCAAGGCATTGGCGCCGTTGCATATGGCACCGAGTCCATTCCGTCCGTCTCAAAGATCGTGGGACCCGGCAACGCATATGTTGCAGCTGCCAAGCGCTACGTGTCGGGTGACGTGGGCATCGATATGGTGGCGGGTCCTTCTGAGGTGTGCGTGCTTGCCGATGCCACGGCCGACCCCGTGGTTGTGGCGGCGGACCTCATGGCGCAGGCCGAGCACGATCCCATGGCCACGTGCTATCTGGTTACCTGCGATGCCGAGCTTGTTGATGGGGTGGCCAAGGCCCTTGAGTCTCTTGTTGCACAGAGTCCCCGCCAGGAGATAACGCGGGTAAGTCTGGACAACAACGGCGTCGTGGTGGTGGCATCCACCATGGAAGCCGCGATAGACGCCGTTAACGTTATAGCGCCCGAACACTTGGAGCTGCATTGCAATGATGCGTTTGGCCTGCTTGGTGCCATACAAAACGCAGGTGCCATCTTTGTGGGGCCATGGTCGTCGGAGCCGTTGGGCGACTACGTTGCCGGACCAAACCACACGCTGCCGACGGGAGGAACCGCGACCTTCTCCAATCCCCTTGGCGTGTACGACTTTGTAAAGCGTTCCAGCGTGATAGCGTACTCGGCGGCAGGTCTTGCCACCGATGGCCCCGCCGTGCAAACGTTGGCCCAGGCGGAGGGTCTGTGGGCTCATGCGCTATCTGTGGGCATGCGGCGCAAGCTGCTGCAGGAGGGGGCTGAGACCTTCGCCGATCCGCAACAGGCATGCAAGGATGCCATGGAGTGCGCTTGGCCCAGCAAGCTCTCGCAGCCAGGCGTTCCCAAGTTGTAGTTGCCAAAGGTTGTGCGTCGGCGGTTCAGGAGGAGTGGTAGATGGAAAGACAGACGGCTACGTTTAACGCGAACGAGCGCGTAAGACCTGCCCTTGTGGGGTTCGAGCCATACGACCCGGCCTTCTCGCCCTGCGAGGTAAACCTCTCGGCAAACGAGAACACCCATCCGTTGCCCGGCGAGGTGCAGAAGGCGCTGGAGCAGGCCATGCTTTCCACGCCGCTCAACCGCTATCCCGATCCTTTGGCCAATGAGCTGCGAGACGTGCTTGCGGCATGGCATGGCGTGGGGCGACAAAACCTCATGGTGGGTAATGGCGGCGACGAGGTGCTCTTTAACCTGCTCTTTGCGTTTGGCGGACCTGGTCGTTCTTTGGTGGTCGCCCCGCCTTGCTTTGAGGAGTACAAGAACTTTGCAAAGATGTGCGAGACCAGCGTGGTGGAGGTATGGCGCAAGGAGGAGGACTTCTCCATAGATGCAGACGCGCTGGTGAGCGCGGCCAAGGATGCCGCGCTGGTTATGATAACCTCGCCCAACAACCCAACGGGTGACCTGGTTGAGCCTGCGCTCGCGCGTCGGCTGTTGGACGAGACCGATGCTCTGGTGCTCCTGGACGAGGCATACGTTGAGTTTGCCGACACCGAGGCAAGCTTTGTGCCGTGGGTGCACAACAATCCTCGTCTTATGGTATTGCGCACGCTCTCCAAGGCCTTTGCCTTGGCCGGCCTTCGCTGCGGCTATCTCATTGCCCACGAGACGGTGGTCAACGTGCTTGCGGCGATTCGCCAGATCTATTCCGAGGACGTGATTGCCCAGGCCGTGGCTTGTGCGGCGGTTAAGAGTCGTGGCAAGATTGAACCCGTGGTGCGAAGCATCGTGAGCGAGCGCGACCGGTTGTTTGAGGGGCTTTGCGCCATACCAGGTGCGCACGTGTGGCCTAGTAGCGCAAACTTCCTGCTGGTGCGCATGGCCGATGCGGCGCGGGTTCGTGCGCGGCTGCGCGACGAGTTCTCGGTGCTCGTGCGAGACTTCAGCTATGCGCCGGGCTTATCCGATTGTTTGCGCATAACGGTGGGAACCCCTGCCGAGAACGAGCGTCTTCTTGCGGCGCTTGCCGCCATCGTGGAAGGACAGTAACAATGGCACGCACGGCAACAGTCGCTCGCAAGACGGGCGAGACCGACATCCTCATTACCGTCGATTTGGATGGAACGGGAAAGACCAAAATAGACTCGGGCGTGGGGTTCTTTGACCATATGCTCACGGCGCTCGGTCGCCACTCGCTCATAGACCTCACGGTGCGCTGCAAAGGTGACACCTGGGTGGACGACCATCACACTGTGGAGGACGTGGGCATCGCGCTGGGAGACGCCTTGCGTCAGGCGTTGGGAGACAAGCGGGGCATCCGGCGATTCGCAGACGTGGCGGTTCCCCTGGACGAGGCGCTGGTCCTTGCGGCGGTGGATATTTCCGGCCGTGGCGAGCTGTACTGGGACGTGCCCATTGGCCCTGCCAAGGTGGGGACATTCGACACCGAACTGGGTCAGGAGTTCTTTATTGGGTTTGCAAGAAACGCCGGCATTACGCTTCACCTGCGCGAGCTGTGCGGGTCCAACGCACATCATATTTTGGAGGCCGCGTTTAAGGCGTGCGCGCGTGCCCTTCGCGTAGCCTGCGAGAGCGACCCGCGTGTGGACGATGTTCCCTCCACCAAGGGGGTGCTGTAATGTCCGCTCCAAGAATCGCCATTGTTGACTATCACAAGGGAAACCTGCTCAGTGTGGTGCGTAGCCTGAGCGACGTGGGTGCCAAGGCCACGGCCACCGACGATCCCGCCGCCATTCGTGCTGCCGATGCCGTGGTCGTGCCCGGAGTCGGAGCCTTTGAGGATGCCATGACGTATGTGCGTGAGTCGGGCGAGGCCGATGCCATACTTGAGGCTGCCGAGCGTGGCGTCCCCTTTTTGGGCATCTGCCTGGGACTTCACGTGTTGTTCGAGCGCGGAGAAGAGCGTTCCGACGGCCGCGCTGGCGAGTGGGTACAAGGGCTGGGCGTGCTTCCTGGTTCGGTTACGCGTTTGAAGTCGGGAAGGCTCAAGGTACCCCATGTGGGATGGGACCAGCTGCACCTTACTCCTCACGGAAGGAAGTGCGCGCTGTATAAGGGCATTCCCGAGGGGGCAAACGTGTACTTTACGCATAGCTATGCCCTTGCCGACGACGTGGACGACGCGGTGGTAACCACGCGCTCTCACTACACGCGCAGCTTTGCCTCGGGTATCTGGTCCAACAACGTGTATGGCGTGCAGTTCCACCCCGAGAAGTCATCGTCCACGGGCTTGTCGATCCTTCGCAACTTTGTCTCGCTGATCTAGCGCCAGTGGGTGGCACACTGTTTCCGGGAAACGGTGTTCCGCCCCCAGAAAGGAATTCCCATGATTCTGTTTCCCGCCATCGATCTGATTGCCGGCAAGGTCGTGCGCCTGAGTCGTGGCGATCGCAACAAGATGGACGTGTATTCGCCAGATCCTGTTGCCGTGGCTGAGGACTTTGCCGCTCGCGGGGCCACCTGGATTCATGTGGTGGACCTCTCGGCAACGTTTGAGGAGGACGCGGATGCGCTTGCGGCAAACGAGCGGGCCATTCGCGCCATCTGCCAGGTTCCGGGAATCTCGGTTGATACCGGTGGTGGCGTGCGCAACATGTCTGCATTGGATCGGCTGGTCCGCGCAGGGGCGCGTCGCATCGCAATCGGCACGGCGCTTGTGCGCGACCCGGAGTTTGCGGTGGAGGCTCAGCGGGAATTCGGCGAGTTCGTGGTGGCAGACGTTGCGGCAAAGAACGGACAAGTGCGCGTAAACGGATGGCGCGAGGGCGAGGGCGTATCTGCTGACGAGCTCGTCGCGCGTCTGGCGTATTTTGGATATCGCCACTTGGTGTTTACCGACATCGCGCGCGACGGCATGCAGACGGGCATCGACGTTTCTGCGTACGAGCACATCGCCCGCGTTGCGGGATTTCCCGTGGTTGCATCGGGCGGCATCGCCACGCTGGACGACCTGCGTGCCTTGGCGGCGGCGGGTGACGACGTAATAGAAGGCGCCATCACCGGTCGAGCGCTCTACGAAGGCGCCTTCACGCTGGAAGACGCCCTTTCTGCTGCATCTGCATAGGGACTGTCCCTCCGTGCAGGTTTATAGACAAGCGCAAAGATTCGAGGAGGTCTTATGCTCACAAAGCGAGTCATTCCCTGCCTGGACGTGAAGGACGGGCGCGTGGTAAAGGGCGTCAACTTTGTTGACCTGGTAGATGCGGGTGACCCTGTGGAGCTTGCGCGCGCCTATGACGCCGAAGGTGCAGACGAAGTGGTGTTTCTGGACATAACCGCCACCTCCGATGATCGCAGCACAACCATAGAGCTGGCTTCTCACGCAAGCGCCGAGCTGCGCATCCCCTACACGGTGGGCGGTGGCTTTCGCGACGTGGCGGGCATGCGCCAGATGGTGGCGGCGGGCGCCGACAAGGTCTCGGTGAATTCGGCTGCCGTGAAGAACCCCGCGCTACTTACCCAGGCGGCTACGGCCTTTGGCAGCCAGGCGGTCATATGTGCTATTGACGCCAAGCGCAAGGGCAAGGCCGACGAGTGGGAGGTATACCTTGCGGGTGGTCGCATTGCCACGGGTATAGATGCGGTGGCATGGGCCGAGGAGGCCGCTAGGCGCGGTGCAGGCGAGATTCTGCTCACCAGCATGGACCGAGATGGCACCAAGGAGGGCTTCGACCTCGCGCTAACCCGCAAGGTGGCCCGTGCCGTGCCCATTCCCGTCATTGCCTCGGGTGGCGTGGGGACGCTCGAGCATTTTGCCGAGGGCGTTCTGGAAGGCGAGGCCGATGCCGTACTAGCGGCGAGCGTCTTCCACTTTGGGATCTTCTCCATCCGCCAGGTAAAGGAGTACATGGCGTCCCAAGGCATTCCGGTGCGTTTGGACTTCTAACCCCAGTCCCCTTCGCTTCTCAGTGCCGGGCGTGCTGTAATCGCGAGCAGTGTGGGTCGCCTCGTCCCTAGCGTGCTGTAATCGCGAGCAGTGTGGTGCGCTCTGCCTCCAATGTGCTGTAATCGCGAGCTGTGTGGCTCAGAACCGCTGATGTGTGCTGTCTTTTGGAGCTGTGTGGGTCGGCAAGCCACACAGCTCGCAAAGACAGCACGTATGCCGGACCCCGCACCCACACAGCTCGCGATTACAGCACATGGATACCGTATCCGTCTTTCTCGTGAGCGTGGGTTCCCGCGCTGTTCTGGTCACTCGTGCGGGCGTACACTCTTTTGCGTATGCGAAGGGGGTAAACGTGGAAACGGTATCGATCAAAGACTTACAGCTCAAGCTCGACGCAAACGGGCTTATCCCCGCGGTGGTGCAACAGTACAATACGGGAGAAGTGCTCATGGTGGCATGGATGAGCGAGGAGAGCCTTCGCCTCACCTTACAAACGGGCACCACTTGGTTTTGGTCACGCTCACGTCAGGAGCTGTGGAACAAAGGCGCTACCAGCGGAAACATGCAGCAAGTAAAGCGCATCCTTCTGGATTGCGATGCCGATACCTTGGTGGTGGAGGTGGACTCGCCGGGTCCTGCCTGTCACACGGGAAACCGCAGCTGCTTCTATCGCGAGCTCAAAGGAGAATAACATGGGAGAGAGAACCGCAAACGTGCAAGCGGGGAGCATTGGCGAGACCCTGGAGGCTCTTGCGGCAACCCTTCATGGCCGATGGGACGCTGACCCGCAGCTAAGCTACACTGCCCGCCTGCTACAGGGCAAGCCCGACAAGCTCCTCTCTAGGGTCGCCGAGGAGGCTGCCGAGGTCATCATGGCCTGCAAGGACGACGACCACGACCACATTCGCTACGAGGCGGGGGACTTGGTGTATCACCTGCTTGTGGTCATGGAACGATATGGCATCTCGCTGGACGAGTTGGCGGGTGAGCTGAACGCGCGCATGAAATAGGGGAGAGGTATGTCGGATTCGTACAGTCCCAGGCATATGAAGGAGGGCATGGACCCCATAGGAATAACGGGTGTCATGCCCACGATTGAGGCGGCGCACGTCTCTGGTTCATGGGAAGACCTCAACGCCACGCAAGGCGATGCTACTGCGCCGGAGGAAGAATCCGCGCAGGATGCTTCGATTGAGGCCGACGTTGCTGAGGTCGACGCCGCTGGGGCCGAACCTGCTTTGGAGGAGGTCTCATCCCGAGCCACGTCGGTCGGCCGATCCGCCGCGCTCATGAGCGGTCTCGTTATCGTGAGCCGCATCACGGGCTTCTTTCGCACGTGGGGGCAGGCAATGGCGCTTGGCGTCACCGTTACGTCAAGCTGCTACACGGTGGCAAACAACCTGCCCAACATGCTGTACGAGCTGGTGATGGGTGGCATGCTGGCCACCGCGTTTTTGCCCGTGTACCTGTCGGTAAAGGAGCGGCTGGGTCGTGAGGGCTCCAATCGCTATGCCTCCAACCTGCTGTCGCTCGTCACCATCCTCATGGGCACCTTGGCCCTGCTGGGCATCGTGTTTGCGGGGCAGGTGGTGTGGACCCAATCTTTTGGTGCTACGAGCGAGTTTGACTTCGACCTTGCCACGTACTTCTTCCGCTTCTTTGCCATTGAGGTCGTGTTGTATGCGCTCTCGTCCATAATCTCGGGCGTGCTTAACGCCGAGCGAGACTACCTCTGGAGCAACGCGGCACCAATCTTCAACAACATCGTGTGTACCACGTCCTTCTTTCTCTATGCGGCGTTTGCCACCTCTCACCCCACGCTCGCCATCCTGTGCCTGGCCATTGGCAATCCCTTGGGCGTTGCCATTCAAGTGGTGATGCAGCTACCCTCGTTGCGCAAGCACGACATTCACCTGCGGCCCTACGTGGACCTCAAGGACCCGGCGCTGCGCGAGACGCTCTCCATTGGCATACCCTCGCTCATCGTTACCATCTCGTCGTTTGCCACGTTTTCGGTACAGAGTTCCAGCGCGCTCTCGGTTACCCCGGCAGGCTCGTCCATCTCGTACTACACGCGCCTGTGGTACACGCTGCCATACTCCATCCTGGCCATCCCCATCACCACCGCCATGTTTACCGAGCTTTCCGACCTTGTGTCAAAGAACGACATGAAGGGGTTCGTGCGCGGCGTGGCAACCGGGTCGAGCCAGGTGCTGTTTTTCCTCGTGCCCTTTATGCTGTACCTCATCGTGTTTTCGATGCCGCTCATCACGCTTATGGCAGCGGGCAGGTTCTCTGCCGACGAGCTAGCCATGACGGCGAGCTACCTGCGAGTGCTCGCCCTCTCGTTGCCCCTGTATGGTGTTTGCACCTATCTGCAAAAGGTGTGCTCGTCACTGCGCAAGATGTATCTCTTTGCCATCTCCAACATAGTGGGCGGTACCGTGCAGATCGCGCTTTGCCTGCTGTTGACCAAGTCCTTTGGCCTAAACATGGTGCCCCTTAGCTCGCTTGCGATCTTTGCCACCGTGGACATCATCACGCTGGCGCAGCTCCGCCACGAGCTGGGAGCCATTGGGATGGGCACCATGCTTGCAGCGACACTAAGGTCGCTGGCACTTGGTGTGGCTGGTGCCGCCGTGGGAGCGGGCATCTATTGGGCGCTTACGCATGTGGTGGGACAGCTTGGCACCTCTGCGCTGCAGGCAATCGTCTACCTCGCCATTGCGGGCATTCCCTCGGTGCTCGTCACCTTTGGGCTTGCCGTGGCTCTCAAGCTGCCCGAGGCGAGCATCATCCGCTCGTTGGTGGGCCGTTTTATCAAGTAGTGAGAAGCAAAGGGGGTATCCCCATCCCTTGCTGCCGTGTGCTTTCTCTGCCACCGCCAAAAGAGGGGGCCACGCACTGCCGTATGGGCTTATTATGCAAGCGCAAGCAACTCAATGAGGAAAGTTGGTCGTATGGAAACGCGCGAAATACTTCAACGTGACGAGTGGCAAAAAGCGGTTGAGGACATGCAGGCGCACCCCCTTCAGTCATGGCAGTGGGGTTCGCTCAAGCAGGCCACAGGCCCTTGGACTGCGCGTCGCGTGCTGTGCGTTGAGGACGGTCGCACCATTGGTGGTGCGCAGGTGCTCGTGCGCAAGCTTCCGGTGCCCGTCTTTGAGCTTGCCTACCTCCCGCGCGGGCCGTTTGCAGCAGACGAGAAGGACTTGCCGGCCGTGGCGGATGCCGTGGCACAGTGGTGCAAGCACAACACCCGTGCGGTGAGCGTAAAGATCGAGCCAGCTGTGAGCGAGTTGGACCTTTCGGCTGAGTGGGTGGAGAGCGAGCACGCGCTCATTGCCAAGACGGCAACGATTGACCTCACGCCGTCCGAAGACGACATAATGAAGTCCATCCCCAACCGCAAGTGCCGCCAGTACATCCGCAAGGCAGGTCGCGATGGCGTGGTGTGCCGTCCGGGCACCAAGGAGGACCTGGACCAGATTCTGGCCATGTATCATGCCACGGCGGAGGCCGACGGATTCGCCCTCCATGCCGACGAGTTCTATCGCGCCGCATTTGACGAGCTTGAGGGCGTGGGTCAGCTCTTTGTGTCGGAGTACGAGGGCCGCATGCAGTCGTTTTTGTGGAACGCCACGACCTCGGGCACTGCGTTCGAGCTGTGGGGTGCGGTTACTGACGAGGGCAAGCGCACGCGTGCCAACTATCTGCTCAAATGGGAGGCCATCAAGGCCGCCAAGGCGCGCGGTGCTGTGCTCTACGACATGAACGGTCTGCTCAACGATGGCATCAGCGACTTTAAGCTGCTCTTCTCCAAAGACCCCGTATACTGGGTGGGAACCTTTGACAAGCCGCTCAGCCCCCTGTATGGTGCCATGAACAAGGCACTGGAGATAAACCGCAAAAGAAACACCGCCGCAAATGCCCAGCAGGACACCAGCGACGAGCGCCCCCAGAGCGAAGAGGATGCCGCGCTTAAGGCAAGCGTGCGCGACGAGGCGTCGCTGCGCACCCTGCGAGACGTGATGGCGAGCCGTACGGGCACCTCGGCTGACGACTGGTATCCCGTGTTCAAGGCGCGCTATGGCATGGAGACCGTGTTTAGGGCGCTCAAAGAAGCACAAGGCTCCGGCAAGGTGGTCACCCAGCTGCTCACGTGCTGCACAGCCGTGGATCCCATTGTCTCCGCGGGACTCGTGCCGAGCTTTGGCGAGGTGTCTGACGTCACGTACGCACTCGACTCCGCGTCGTTGTCCCTGTCAGACGATGCGCGCGCGGTTGTGATTCAGCACACGCATGGCATCGTGGACCCAAAGATGGACGCACAGATCGCCGAGGCGGCGCATGAGGTTGGCGCGCTGGTGTTGGAGGACAGCGCGCATTGTGTGGCGCGCATCTCGCGCGGCGAGGACGGCATGCCCATCGCGGACGTGTCGGTCCACTCCTTTGGCGTCGAGAAGATGCTTCCGGGCACCTACTTTGGTGGTGCCGTGTGGATAAACCCGCGCATGGGGGACAAGAAGCTACGCGCTCGTATGGTTGAGGCTCTGGACAATTTGCCGGCGCTACCGGCTGCGCTTGACCGGTCGTCTCGATCGTATCGAAACCAGATCAGGGTGCTCACGCGTGTGCCCGAGGTGGTAGGCAAGCCCCTTCACGACACCATGGTTCGTACCCGCACGTTTGAGCCTGCCGTGGCGGAGGAGGAGATGCGTGGGGAGCTGCCGCTCGAGGCGTATGCCCCGAGTCCTTGGGTGGCAGACCAGGCGCTCAAGTCCCTGTCGCAGCTCAATGCCAACGAGGCCCGTCGTCGCTCCTGCGTGCAGACCTATCTGGACGTGTTTGGCGATGCCCTCAAGCAGGGCAAGATCACAAAGGAGCTGTTGCCTGGCGACCTTAGGATGCTAAAGGGGCAGCCCCTGCTGCATTTTCCAGTTAACTGTCCGTCGGAGGCGGTGTCGGAGCTCGCGTGCCGCTGCATTGCGGGGATGGGCTTCTATGCGGTGCCTTGGTATAGACCCCTCCTGTACCCTGGCGTTCTGGACACCGAGCGTTATGGCTGGAACGGATCTGCCCAGGCGTGGCCCGTGTGCGACCGTCTCTCGCGTGGCGCCTTGGCGTTGCCAACCGACATTGATGCCGCTAGCGCGAGCATGATTGCCGAGCTTGTGGTGGCACTCTTGTCCGAGCCGGTTTTGAGCCAGAAGGCTGGCAAGGAGGTGCGCGAGCCTGCCGCCCTCGCGCAGATTCGCAACGAGAGGGACGTGCGGGAGCGCTTGGTTCCCGTAATCGTGGGCGGCGACCTGCTTGCTTATTCCTACGTGCGTGAGTTCCACGAGGCGTATGGCATACGTCCCATCGTGCTCTCGTCCATAGACGTAAAGATGACCTCGTCATCGGCGCTGTGCGAGTATCGCCTGGTGCCTGGCATGCATGACGAGAACACCGTCATGGAGTATCTTGAGACCCTAGGCCGCGAGCTTGCCGCGCAGGGCAAGGTGGGCATGATCCTTGGCTTGGCCGACTGGCAGACGCGCGTGATCTCGCGTCACAAGGACGAGCTGTCTTCTTGGTACGTGGTGCCTTATGTGGACTTTGACCTGCTAGACACCATAACCCAGAAGGACCGCTTCTATGCTATATGCGAGGAGCTTGGCATTGCGTATCCCCAAACATGGGAGCTCGACTGCGGACCAAACCACCCCGCGCTCGATGCGTCCGCGTACCCGTATCCGCTTATCTGCAAGCCGGCCAACTCCGCGAAGTGGGATGCTACCGACTTTGTGGGCAAGTGCAAGATCTACGAGCTCAGCACGCCCGCCGAGTTTGAGGAGGCCTATGCCGCCATTTGCGCGTCGGACTATGACGGCACGCTCATAGTGCAGGACTTTGTGCCTGGCGACGACGACGCCATCCGCTCGCTCACCACGTTTAGCGATGCGGAGGGCAACGTGCGCGTGGTCGCGGGTGGCCGCGTGGCTCTGCAAGACCATTCTCCGCTGGCGTTGGGCAATCCCGTGTGCATCTTGTCCGAGAAGGTCGATCGCATTGTGGAGGACGCCACACGATTCCTGCGTCATGTGGGCTATCGCGGCTATGCGAACTTTGACATAAAGTACGACGAGCGCGACGGCAGCTATCGCTTCTTTGAGGTGAATGCCCGCCCGGGGCGCAACACCTTCTACGTGTCTCTTGGTGGCGTAAACTTTGTGAAGCCGCTGGTGGAAGAGTTCGTACTGGGTCGTGAGGTGCCTTATGCTGAGGCGTACGAGCCCTATCTGTACACTATCGTACCTGCGACGGTGGCCCGCAAATACGTGTACGACGAGTCGTTGCGCGACGAGGTCATGGCTTGCTATCGCGATGGACGCGCAAGCAACCCCCTCGACTACGCTGCCGATTCGCCGGTCCACAAGCTGTGGGCAACGCTCTTTACCCAAAACCAATCCCGCAAGTTCGCGCGCTACATGTAGGCTTTGCTGGGCATGACCATACGTGATCCGGGTTACAGTCCCAACCTGCATGTGCGGACCCCGCGTCCCGAGGACGAGGGACTTGCGAGCATTGCCGACCAGGTGGCCCAGGTGCCCACACGCCCTGGCTGCTACCTGTGGAGGGACGCCGCGGGTGAGGTAATCTATGTGGGCAAGGCAAAGAACCTGCGAGCCCGCATGCGGCAGTACGTACAGCTCACCGACGAGCGCATAAAGATTCCCCTCATGATGCAAGTGGTGCGCAGCTTTGACTACGTGGTGGTTGACAACGAGCACGAGGCGCTGGTGCTCGAGCGCAACCTCATCGCCCAGTACCATCCGTACTTTAACGTGGACTACAAGGATGACAAGAGCTATCCCTTTATCGCCATCACGGAGGGCGACGCGTTTCCGGCCATCAAGTACACGCGCGAGCGGCATCGCAAGGGCACGCGCTACTTTGGACCCTACACCGACGCCCGTGCCGCTCGCCAGACCATAGATACGCTGCGCAAGGTCATCCCCATCTGCACCGCCACCTGCGTGGAGTGGAAGAAAGCCAAGCGCTACCTAGACGCGCACCCAGACGACCTCTCGGTGGCAAACATGGTGCTAGCGCAACGGGGGCGGCCCTGCTTCTTTAGTCATGTGGGACTGGGGCCGGGCGTGTGCGTTGGCGCCATCGACACGGCAGACTATGCTCGAAATGTGCGGCAGGTGGAGCGATTCCTTAGCGGCAAGCGTCGCGACGTGGTGGACGAGCTTACCCAGCAGATGCAGGAGGCGGCGGCCGACCTCGAGTTCGAGCGGGCAGGAAGGCTCAAGCGTCGGCTGGACGTCATAAATGGGCTTGAGGACCAACAACAGGTGGTCTTCTCGTCCAGCGTAAACATGGACCTGGTGGGCGTGTATAGGGAGGAGACCATATCGGCCGCCTGCGTGTTTGTGGTGCGTGAGGGCATAACAATTCGCAGCACTGAGTTCATTCTCAACAAGGGCAACGACGTGGGCGAGGAGGAGCTCGTGGAGGGCTTCCTCAAGCGATACTACGACGAGACGGCCGACATTCCGTCCGAGATAAACGTGGACGTGGAGCTGGACGATGCCGACATGCTGGAGGAATGGCTGTCTGGCAAGCGAGGGCATGCGTGCCGAATTCGGCGGCCCCAGCGCGGCGACAAGCGCCATCTTTTGGAGAAGGCCACCCAAAACGCACACTTTGCTCTCAATCGTTACATGGTGCGCACGGGCTATGCGGACGATCGCACCAACCAGGCGCTGCTGCAGCTAGAGAGTGCCCTTGCCTTGGACGCGCCGCCGCTGCGCATAGAGTGCTTTGACATCTCCACGCTCCATGGGCGGTTTACCGTGGCGTCCATGGTGGTCTTCACCAACGGACGGCCCGACAAGGGCCAGTATCGTCGGTTCAAGATTCGAGCCGAGCTTAACGAGGCCAACGACTTTGTGAGCATGAGCGAGGTGCTGGGTCGTCGCTACGCGCCGGAGCGCATGGCCGACGAGCGGTTTGGCTCGCGACCCGACTTGCTGGTGGTGGACGGGGGCAAACCGCAGCTTACGGCGGCGATCAACCAACTCGAGGAACTGGGGCTCGACATCCCGGTGTGTGGGTTGGCAAAGTCCGACGAGGAAGTCTTCGTGCCGTGGGACGAGACGCCCATCGTGCTGCCGTCGGGCTCTGCGTCGCTCTACCTCATCAAGCAGGTGCGCGACGAGAGCCACCGGTTTGCGATTACCTTCCATCGCGAGCTGCGCGATAAGGCCATGACGGTGAGCGTGCTCGACGAGGTGCCTGGCGTGGGGCCCAAGCGCAAGCGCGCCATCATGCGCCACTTTGGCTCGCTCAAGCGCCTGCGAGCCGCAAGTCCCGAGGAAATCGCGCAGGTTAAGGGCGTGCCCACGCAGGTCGCGCAGGCCATCTGGTCCGAGCTTCGCGCGTGGGACGCCGAACGCGCTGCCGTGGATGTCAAAAGGGGCTAAACCCCTTTCGGCCATTTGGCCGTTTGGGGCTTGGCCCCTTTTGGCCAACTGACCTTTTTTCCAAAAACGGGCGTTCGTAATCGCGCGCGGCGCATGCCATGGGGTACACTAAGATGCATCGCTAAACAAAGGAGGATTCCATGGCAGAGGCAACCGCAGAGGAGCGCATGCGCGAGGCGGCGAAGCGTCATCGAGATGCCGATGTGGTCATCATCACCGGTCTTTCGGGAAGCGGGCGTACGCAAGCCATGCACGTGTTTGAGGACATGGGCTACTTTTGCATCGACAACCTCCCCACGGGACTCATTCTCCAAATCGCGAACGCGGTCGGTCTGGGCTCTGGCGCGGGTCGTCACTTGGCCGTAACCTGTGACCTACGTAGCCAGGACCTCTTTGGCGACCTCACCCATACCCTTGCCGAGCTTTCCGAACACGACCTCTTGTACAAGGTCATCTTCCTCGACGCGTCGGACGAGGTGCTCATTCGTCGCTACAGCGAGAACCGCAGGCGCCATCCCATCGCAAACGAGGGTGAGATTCTCTCGGACGCCATCGCACGCGAGCGCAAGGGCCTCGAGCCTACGCGTCGTCTTGCCGACCTTGTAATAGACACGTCAAAGATGCTGGCCAGCGAGCTGCGCACCCTCATTCGCAGCGAGTTTGCCGAGCTTAGCGACCAGCAGCTCATGGAGGTGCACGTCTTTTCGTTTGGCTTCAAACACGGCATGCCGGTGGAGGCCGACCTTCTTATTGACGTGCGCTTTTTGCCAAACCCCTTCTGGGACCCGCAGATGCGCCTGCTCACCGGCAACGACCCTATAGTTCGAGACTTCGTGATCGAGCATGCCGTTACGCAGGAGTTCTTGGTTGCATGGAAGAACCTGCTCGACGTGGTGGTGCCCGGCTACATTGCCGAGGGCAAGACGCGTGTCTCCATAGCCATCGGTTGCACTGGCGGCCAACACCGTAGCGTGGCGATTGCAAATGCTACGGCAGACTACCTCAACGCGATGGAGTATCGAGTCGTGGCCTCGCATCGCGACCTCGCGCTCGCAAACGTGCGCAACGACTAGACATGAGTTTTACGGCCGAGGTAAAGGACGAGCTCTCGCGCATCGACGGACCCGATTCGTCGTGCGCGTTGGCTGAGCTATCCGCGCTCATCCGCGTGTGCGGTACCCTCTCGTTTCGTGGAGCGGGCAGGTATTCTTTGCGCGTGGCCACCGAGACGGGTTCTGTGGCGCGCGCCACCATGGGTCTTATCCATAGGCACCTAGACCTAAGGACACAGCTCTTTGTCCGCAGGTCGGTACAGCGCAAGACGCGCAACTATCTTATAGAGATACCCGAGCAGGATGGCCTGCACGACTACCTTGTCGAGCTTGGTATCCTGGTGCCTGGGCAAGGCTTGGCTTCCGGCGTTCCTTCCAGCTTGGTTTCGAGCAAAGACTCGGCCTGTGCGTTTGTGCGTGGGGCATTTATGGCAGGGGGATTCGTTGCCGACCCACGCGGTGACTTCCATCTGGAGATTGCGGTAACGGGCGAGGTCTTTGCGCAGGACCTTGCGAGTCTTGTGAGCTCGCTTGGGGTGAACGCTCGTCTCAACCATAGGCGAGGCTCGTACGCCATATATCTAAAGAGCTTTGACGAGATACGCAAGCTGCTCATGGCCATGGGTGCCAAGAAGTCTGCCATGGCGGTTGAGCGGTTCCGTCAGCTAAAGAGCGTAAAGAGCGACGTCAACCGGCGCGTGAACGCCGAGTTGGCAAACGGACGTCGTTCCTCGCGATCTGGCGCCGACCAGATCCACCTCATTGGCAAGGTGGCCAATGAGGTGGGAATAAAGAACCTTTCCCCGGCATTGAGGGAGTTCTGCGCGCTTAGGCTCAAGAACCCCGAGATGTCGCTGGCCGATCTGGGCAGGCTATGCAATCCGTCCGCGTCCAAGTCTGCCATGTATCATCGTGTGCTTCGCCTGCAGGAGCTTGTGGAGAAGTAGCCAAGCAAAGGGGATGCTCCCCATCGCTTGGCCCATTTTCATCGCTCATTTGTGACATTTTGGTGCAAGCAAGCGCTTCTTTTTCGTCCCACGGCTAATATCCGCACGCTCACGGAGTCAAGGGCTGATGATACGACCATGGCGGTATAATCGCCTACAGTGTTTAGTTTGGCTGAGTTCGGGGATGTGCCCCGACGGCCTTACGAAAGGAGAAAGTATGGCAGTTAAGGTTGCTATTAACGGTTTTGGTCGCATCGGCCGCCTGGCCTTCCGTCAGATGTTCGGTCACGAGGG
>JAUMWL010000028.1 GCA_030529665.1 Coriobacteriales bacterium | reverse complement strand
CCCCACACAACGCCCTCTACAAAGGTGATGTGCTCGTACAGAGCAATGAGCTCGCCCAGCGAGTAGGCGTTGAGGTCCTTGCCAAAGATCGAGGTCGTGGGACGGTTGCCCTCAAAGCAGCGAGCGGGAACGATCCACTCCTCGGTGCCCTCTGCGCGCACCTCGTCGGCCGTCTTGCCAAACGCGAGCGCCTTGGTCTGGGCAAGGAAGTTGCCCAAGAACAGCTCGTGCACGTCCTGGCCGTCGCACTGGATGGGGTTGGCGCTGTTCACAAAGGCGATGAAGTCGGCCGGAACGGGCTTGGTGCCCTGGTGAATGAGCTGGTAGAAGGCGTGCTGGCCGTTGGTGCCCGGCTCGCCCCAGAAGATCTCGCCGGTGCCGCAGGTAACGGGGCTGCCGTCCCAGCGCACGGACTTGCCGTTGGACTCCATGGTGAGCTGCTGCAGGTAGGCGGCAAAGCGATGCAGGTACTGGTTGTACGGCAGCACGGCGTGGGTCTCAAACTCAAAGAAGTTGTTGTACCAGATGTTGATCATGGCCATGATGGCGATGACGTTGTCCTCGAGCGGGGTGTCCTGGAAGTAGACGTCCATGGCATGGAAGCCGGCGAGCAGCTGCTGGAAGGTCTCCTTGCCATAGGCGAGAATGAGGGCCAGGCCCACGGCGGAGTCAACGGAGTAGCGGCCGCCGACCCAGCTCCAGAAGCCGAACGCGTTCACGGGATCGATGCCGAAGTCGGCGACGAGCTCGAGGTTGGTGGAGACGGCCACGAAGTGCTTGGCGATGGCCTCGGCCTCCTTCTCGGCGGAGTCGTCGATGGCGCCGGCCTTGCGCAGCGCGTCAAGCAGCCACCAGCGGGCCATCTTGGCGTTGGTGATGGTCTCCAGCGTGGTGAAGGTCTTGGAGACGACGATCATGAGCGTGGTCTCGGGGTCGAGGCCCTTAACCTTCTCGGCAATGTCGTTGGGGTCGATGTTGGAGACGAAGCGGCACGCGGGACCAGAGATGTTGGCCTTAAGCGCCTCATAGATCATAACGGGGCCAAGGTCGGAGCCACCGATGCCAATGGACACGACGTTCTCGATCTTCTTGCCCGTGACGCCCTTCCACTCGCCGGAGCGCACGCGCTCGGCGAAGGCGTACATCTTGTCCAGCACCTCGTGCACGTCGGCCACGGCGTCGGCGCCGTCCACGATAAACTTGCCCTTCTCGTCAGCCGGACGACGCAGGCCGGTGTGGAACACGGCGCGGTCCTCGGTGGGGTTGATGTGCTCGCCGGCAAACATGGCGTCGCGGCGCTCCTCCACGCCCGCAGCGCGGCAGAGGTCGAGCAAAAGCTCGATGGTCTTGTCGGTGACGAGGTTCTTGGACAGGTCGAAGTACAGGTCCGACGTATTGAAGCTCAACTTGGACACGCGATCGGAATCGGCTGCAAACCAGTCCTTGAGCGAAATGCCCTCGGCCTGGAGCTCGTCATAGTGCGCGGCGAGCGCCTTCCATGCGTCGGTAGCGGTAATGTCGATGGGTGCAGCAGGCTTGGTGGGCATAGCTCGACTCCTAACCTTGGATATTCATAGATAGGAGTAGGTTAACGCAACGTTGCGCAGAACGGCGTGGCGCATCGGTTGACGGCACTTGGTGTAGGAATAACTGTTTGCGAGCAAAGGAGCGTTGTCTTCTTAGCCCAAGACCTCGGCGGCGATGCGCGCAGACTCGCTGGCATCCTTGGCATAGAAGTCGGCACCCACCATGTTGGCATACTCGGGATTGAGCACCGCTCCACCCACCATCACCTTGCACCACGGGGCCTGCGCACGCAGGAGCTCAATGGTCTGCGCCATGGCCGGCACGGTGGTGGTCATGAGCGCACTAAGGCCGGCGAGCCTTATGTGGTGGCGCACCACCTCGTCCACAAATATCTGCGGATCCACGTCGCGCCCCAGGTCGTGCACCTCATAGCCGTAGTTCTCCAGCAGCATCTTTACTATGTTCTTGCCGATGTCGTGAATGTCGCCCTTAACGGTGCAGAGCGCCACCATGCCCTTGGCCGATGCGTCACCACCTGCGGTTGCGTTGCGAATCTGGTCAAACCCCGCCTTTGCCGCCTCGGCTGACGCCATGAGCTGCGGCAAGAAGAACGTGCCCTTCTCAAAGCGCACACCCACCTCATCAAGCGCCGGTATGAGGACCTCGTTTACCAGCAGCAGGGGATCGGTGCCCGCATTGCATAGGTCGCGGACCCCTTGCGCCACCGGCTCGCGCCGCCCTTGGAGCACCGCATCGTGAATTCGCACCTTTGGATCGCCGTTGTGCGCAGAGGGCTGCTGCCCCTGCGTGTCGTTGTGCGTGGATGGCCGTTGACCTTGTGCGGGAGCATTGGTGCGACCTGCGTTTGCGGCGATGTAGTCCGCAGCGCCAAGGTCTTGTCCGTTAAGCACGCGCCATGCCGCAACGGTGTCCATAAAGCGTTGCGACAGGGGGTTCATAATGGCAAGGTCCAAGCCGGCTGCAAAAGCCGCCGTTAGGAACGTGGCGTTAAGGAGTTCGCGATAGGGAAGTCCAAAGCTGATGTTGCTTACGCCCAGCACCGTGCGCACGCCTGGGAGCTCGCGCTTAACCAGCCGAATGGCGTCCAGAATAGTTTGGGCCGCATCCTGGTTTGTGGAGACCGCCATGGTAAGGCAGTCTATGAGGACGTCCTCGCGCGGAATGCCCCATGTGTCGCATGCCTGAACGATGTGTTGCGCCACCGCAAGTCGGCCCTGTGCCGTGGCTGGTATGCCTGCCTCGTCCAAGGCCAGCCCCACCACGGCGCATCCATAATGACGCGCCAGCGGAAGCACAGCGTCTAGCACCTCACTTTTGCCGTTGGTGCTGTTTATGATGGGCTTTCCCGGATACACGCGTATGGCAGACTCAATGGCCACAGGATCGGCGGAATCGATTTGCAGGGGCAGGGACGTGACGCCTTGCAGGTCCTCCACCAAGCGCACCAGCGTTGCGGGCTCGTCAATTTCTGGGAGGCCAGCGTTTACGTCTAGGATCTGGGCACCCGCCTGCTCCTGGTTTATGGCCTCGCCCATTACGTAGTCGTAGTTGCTGGTACGCAGAGCCTCCTTCAGGCGCTTCTTGCCCGTGGGATTTATGCGCTCGCCAATAACCCCCACCTCGCCCCTCTCTTGCGAGAAGAGCTGCTGTGCGGAGGTGACCACAAACCTGCCCTGTGCGGCACGACCCCTTTGAGCCGCCCCCTTAGACCTCTGGGCAGGGGAGACGTTGCCCAGCAAAGACGCCTCGCCCGCAATGTATTTGGGAGTGGTGCCGCAGCACCCCCCCAACACGGTAACGCCAGCGTCTAGCATGGGCGCGACCGCTTTGCAGTATTCCTCTGCCCCGATGTCGTATGTGGTGACGCCGTTGACCACGCTTGGCAGGCCGGCGTTTGCCTGCACCATAACCGGACACGGAGCCCAAGCGCACATGCGCTCCACCAAAGGTGCAACATCGGCAGGACCCAATGAGCAGTTGATGCCCACCACATCGACCCCAAGTGCACCGAGCGTTACGGCCGCCACCTCGGGCGTGGTTCCCAAGAACGTACGGCCGTCTTCGCCAAACGTCATGGTACAGAACACGGGGAGGTCCGCATTCTCCTTAGCCGCCAACACAGCCGCCTTGGCCTCCAGGATGTCTGCCATGGTTTCTATGATTATGAGGTCAGCTCCAGCTGCGTCTGCCGCACGCACCTGCTCGGCAAAGAGGTCGTATGCCTCGTCAAACGACAGTGTTCCCAAGGGACGCAGCAACGAGCCCGTAGGGCCAATGTCAGCCGCGACATAGCGCGGCTTTGCGGCACGCGCACACGCAATGGCGGCCTGGAACACCTGCTCCACCGTAGGCATCTTTACCAACCCCGCCGCTCGCGAGCCATCGCGAAGCTTCGCCGCATTTGCACCAAACGTGTTGGTGGTCACCACATCGCTGCCCGCAGCCACATAGGCGGCATGAATGTCCGTGATCTTTTGCGGGTCCGTGAGGCACAGGAGCTCGGGGCTTGCGCCAGCCTTAAGGCCTGCCGCTTGAAGCATGGTGCCCATGCCCCCATCAAACAACAGGTATTCCGCTCCGTCAAGGACTGCCTGCAGGTGGTCGTCGGCAACGCGCACCCGACGCGGCGCCAGCCGATTCTTTGGTGCATGAATAGTAAGGCCGCTTACCATGGCGCAATCCTTCCCGCGAGGCCCTTCGTGGCTCGATTGTTGCATACAACCTTTGTGCATTGCCTCAACAGTGTAGCGCACGTGACCGATTTGTCCCAATGCAAGCCGTTTTTGAGTCGTGCACCTCGTAAATTTACCGATTGCACGGGCTGTGTGGGCACGCCGCACGTTATTCCCGTCAATATATAACTCAAAAGGATGTACAAGACATCGTCTGATTGCGAATCGCAAATCGAGTCGCTCGATTAGTGGTAATTTCCGACATAAATTCTGAAAAAATACCTGTTGCGTCAAATAGCTGATTCCTAAATTTACCACTGTATAAAATACGTAGTGGTAAATTTAGGAATGTTCTTTAGCAAAACCCCAGATAAAACTTTAACCATCTTCTAAATTTACCACTATTTTGGTTGCTAGGGACAATTCCTCCCTAGCAACCTCCGCAACGGCATCCGCAACGACAACGCCCAGCGCTATTTGCACCTTAGGCCCTTGGTCCTCAACGCGCAAAACTCGCGCAGCGTGCACACGGCACACGAAGACGCCAGTCCCTGCTGCGGCGTAGGATGAATTCCCACAAGAGCCGTCACGCTCTTTGTGGGCACCATGAGGTTTGACTTGGTAAGCGTTATGCCCAGCCTGCGCGTTGCGTCCAAAACCTGCAAGAACGAAGGCTGCACCCCCAGCGGCAAGTCACCATATCCCGGGGAAAACCGCCAGCTGCAATACAATCCTCGCTCCGCAGACGCCAGTCGCACATTGGCCTCAATCTTGTCGGCCTCTTGCTCCACAAGAGCCGTTGCCGCAGCGTCAAAGAGCACCTGCTCCAGCGGGTCCACATAAGATAGCCGTCGCAGCTCTTGGTCCACCCCATGCCCCAGAGTCACGGCAAAGAACAGAACCTCCGCGGCATCGCTGAGGTGTGCCGCTATGTCGTTTCCGGGAAGTGCGATGGGCAGTTCGCTCGCCAAAAAGGTCCTTTGCACACAAGCCGGCCGTGCAATCTGGACACACCGAGCAATCGACTGGTCCACGCGCGCAAGGAGCTCGTCCGAAACCTGCTGGTTGCGATGGCCCAAATAACGCAGGACCTCTTCCTTCTTAGGCGCTGAGGTAGCCACATTCCACCAACGCATCGTGTGTGGCATGTGCCACCTGCGGCTTGTTCATGCTGTATATGTGCAGTCCGTCCACGCCGTTGGCCGCAAGGTCGCGCAGTTGCTCGCACGCGTATTCCACGCCCGCCTTTGCCTGATCCGCAGGATCGTCGCCAGCGGCAATGAGGCGCTTTATAACTGCCGCGGGTATGCTGGCCCCACAGGTAAATGCCATGCGCTGAATCTGCTTTGTGCTGGTAAAGGGCATAATGCCCACCGCAATAGGAATCTTTATGCGCGCGCGTACGCATTCCTCGCGAAAGCGATAGAACAGCTCGTTGTCAAAGAACAGCTGCGTTACAAGAAAATCCGCTCCGGCATCCTGCTTGGCCTTGAGGCACTCTATGTCGGCCGCAAGGCTGGCCGCCTCAACATGTCCCTCTGGATAGCACGCGGCACCAATGCATAGGCTTGGGTCCGCGTTCTTGAGATAGCTCACCAGCTCGTTTGCGTAGGAAAAGTCGCGGGCCACTCTACCAGGAGCCCTATCGCCACGCAGGGCGAGCACGTTTTGGACACCGCCCTCACGCAGCTGGCTAACGTAGGCGTCCACGTCCTTTTTGCTCGACCCAAGGCAGGTGAGATGCGCCAAGGCATTGGTGTCTGTCTCGTTTTGAATGTGAGCTGCAATGTGGGTGGTGTTGCCGGAGTTGCCCGATCCTCCGGCCGAAAACGTCACGCTAATCCAGTCTGGCGAGTCTTGGACCATCTGCCCTGCAATGTCCATGGCCTGCGATACGGGCAGCTCACCACGCGGGGGGAAAATCTCGAACGAAAACGTTTGCTTGCGAGCCATTATGTCGCTGATTCTCATGTAAGCTCCTCGCCTTGTACGTTGGGACCTTTGATGGTACCCGCAATACCTCCGTTATGGCTATAGTCTTTTTTGCACGGCAACGTTCGGTTTTTTGCAATGCGGAACACCGTTTCCCAGAAACGGCGTACCACGCGCTAGTACGGATCGCCCATGGGCGGTATTTGCTTGAGCCGGGCCCACATTATCTGCTTCTGGGCGCTGCTGGAAAGTGCCACCTCAAACCCTCCCAAGTTCAGCATGCGCATGCCTGCAACACGTACGACCCGTCCTGGCACCAGCATGGCATCCTCCACGTTCGGCAACGCACTCAGATCATCGGCAAAGGCGTCTCTTACCAATGCCGCCGCCTTCTCGTCGCACGCAACGAGCGTGGTTGGATCCAAGGTCGCCACGACCTGGCGAAACAGCTGCGGACTCGCATTGCCATCCACCGCCGCCCAGTCCTCAGGCGCATAGCCCAGCTTTAGCAACGCGGCACGCAGGGCCTTACCGTCCACCCCGCTTAGCAGGGCTCCCCCCATAAGCTCCGCAGGACCCGGCTCCCCCTTAACCAGCAGAACCGACGAGAACGCATTTCCCGACATCTGCACGCCTTTCTCTTGCACGGCCTTAAGCTCGGCACGCATCTTGCGCACGTATGCCTCGCCGCGCGCCTTTCTATCGAGCACCACTTATCTCCTCGTTTCGTCACGCGTCATGCATCAATCCCAAGAAATAGGGTATAACCAAAAAGTAGCGTAAACGAATGCCCACGTGCGGGCAAACAGAAAGGATGTTCAATGGCAAAAGAACTCACCGTGGCCAGCTTTCAGTTGGACGTTCTGGAGGCCAATAAGCCCGTTCTTGTTGACTTTTGGGCAAGTTGGTGCGGACCCTGCCGTGCGCTAGGTCCCGTGGTGGAAGAGATTGGCAACGAGATGGCCGATCGCGTTACGGTGCTCAAGTGCAACGTGGACGACGAAGGCGAGCTTGCACAGCGCTTTGGCATTATGTCCATTCCCACGCTCATCCTCTTTAAGGATGGCGAGGCCGTTCACAGGATGGTTGGCAACATGCCCAAGGCTGCCCTCGTACAGCAGATCGAGGCCAACATCTAGAGCCGTCTTACTCGACTGGCGGCACGATGGGGGTGTTTTTGTCACTCGATGTGATAAGAACACCCCCTTTGCTTAGACATGACATGAGCGGCAAGACGCATGGTATACTTTCGTTTGCCTTGGCGCGAGCACGGGAGGAGGAGGCATGCACGTATGGGACGTGCTTTGGAATAACAAGCGATACATAATAGTTGCCATATCGGTAATCGTCTTTTTGGCCATCCTGCAAAACGTACGTGCGGACGACATCCTCAAGCTTGACATCACCGCCTACAACTTCTTTGTGCTTGGACTTCGACGCCCGTGGATAACATCCATTATGGAGGGGTTCTCGAGCCTGTCGTCTCCCATCGTCATCGCCGTGATGTTTTTGATGGTGGTCGCGTTTGCGCCCGGTCGGCGGCCCGGCATGTGCGCGGCGCTCAACCTGGTGAGCGTCGTCCTTATTAACCAGGTGCTCAAGAACATAGTGCAGCGACCACGACCCGACGGCTTTAGGCTCATCTCGGAAGTTGGCTACAGCTTTCCCTCCGGACACTCCATGGTGTCCATGGCCTTCTATGGCTTGTGCGCATGGATGGTATGGACCTATGAGCGCGACCGCGTGTTGCGCTGGGCCTGCTGCCTGTCGTTTGCGCTCATAGTGGGCGTGGTGGGCATGAGCCGCGTGTACTTGGGCGTTCACTATGCATCCGACGTCATTGCCGGCTTTTGCGTATCGCTGGCATGGCTTGGCGTTTACACCAAGATCTTCTGCCCGCTCTTTATGCCCGAAGAGCCCGAGCACCATGCCGAACAGGTGTCAAACCCCGCCTACGTGGAACCCGAGCGTCTCTACAGTCCCGATGACACCATGGCCATGCAGGCCCGACGCACCCGCAGGTCCAAAAGGATTCGCTCGCGCGAAGACGACCTATAGCAAGAGGTGCCGCCTGCGTTACCAACGAAACAGCCGAGTGAAGCTCCAGCCACCGTCGTCGCCCTCCTTAGACTGGCGCAGCTCAACGATCTCGGTGTGCAGGATCTTTCCGTTTTCCCTCACGAGTATGCGTCCCATGGTGGGACCCTTGGCCGTACGCGGATACGTGGGACTCCCGGGGTTCATCACCAGCACCTCACGCGTGCCCCCCGGACTCTTTTCCCAGCGAATGAACGGTCTATGGCTGTGTCCGCAAATCGCCACGTCGCACGTGCTGAGGTCCAGGCGCTCCTCGTAGTGGCACAGCTGCCAGCGCAGGCCTGCCCTAAATGTGCGCGTGACGCGCTCCACGCCAGGACCGTACTCGTTTCCCCAGTCGTTGTTGCCCAAGCACATGGTCACCGGCGCAATGCTGCACAGCTGCCTGTAGTCTTCCAACACGCAGCAGTCACCCGCGTGCATAATCATGTCGGCACCTTGCAAGGCGTCCAACAACTCATCCGAAAGCATGCCGTGCGTGTCCGAGACTATGTCAAACCGCAGCACGCGCGCGCCCCGCGTAGCGTTCGATGCCATGGGGCCTGCCTAAAGGCCCAGTGCGCGCTTGAGCGCAACCACACGACGGCGCGACACAGATATCTTCTTGCCCTCCACGCCGTTTATGCCAAGCTGCAAGATGCCGCTCGAGATGGTCTCGACGTCCTCCACATATGCCAGGTTGACAATGTAGCCACGATGCACGCGGAAGAAGCCATGCTCCGTGAGCTTGGCCTCAAGCTTGGCAAGCGAGATGGTGGAGAGGTACCTGTCGGTGTCGGTATAGATGCAGGAGTAGTCGTCCTTGGCCTCGATGTAGCGAATCTGGTCCACGGGCACCAAGACCTTGCGACCGCTCTTCTCTACGGGAATACGCTCTACGGAAGGAGCGGATTGCTTGGACGGCTTTATGCGTGCCTGGACCTTGTCGAGCGCCTGCTGCAGGCGCTCGGTCTCCACGGGCTTCATGAGGTAGTCGACCGCATCCACCTCAAACGCCTCCAGCGCATACTCGCTGTAAGCCGTAACAAAGACCACCGCCGGTGGGTTCTTTAGCTTGTGCAGAGCCTCGGCAAGTTGCATGCCGCTTGTCTTTGGCATGGAGATGTCCAAAAACATGACGTCTGCTCGGTTTTCCATAAGGCGCTCTACTGCCTCGCGTGCCCCAGAGGCTTCCACAATATTGCCCATACGGCCCGTTTCTTCCAGCAGATAGCGCAATTCAGAGCGTGCGGGGGCTTCGTCGTCCACGATCATTGCGTTGAGCATGAATTTTCTCTCTTTCGTCGAAAAACCAGGCCAAAAAGACAATGACTAGTATAGCGTTTGCGTTTATTTTAGGAACCCCCGCAAGTTGCGGTAATTCTGTTAAAAATGCGTCATTAGGCATCTAGGACAAAGTCGCCAGGCGTCGCATCGGCAAGACGCAGGGTGATTACCGTGCCCTCCCCCAAGCGCGATACGACCTCTATGCCAGACCCCACGCCATAGAAGCGCTCCACGCGCTCGGCAACGTTGCGCAAGGCCATGCCCGTGCCGGACGAGGAGCTCTTTGGCATCTGTGCCTGGGCAAGAAGGCGCTCCTTGGCATCCTCGTCCATGCCCAAGCCGTCGTCTGCCACCGCAATCAACACGTCCTGGCCGTCAACCGTGGCATGCACGTCTATGTGAAGAGCTCCCTCGTCACGCATGGCATGACGAACAGCGTTCTCCACAATGGGCTGCACCAAGAACGAGGGCACCGTAATGCCTTCCAGCCCCTCCTCTATGTACTCCCTTTCTATGATGCGGTCCTCGCCAAAGCGCGCCTTCTCGATGGTGAGGTAGCGTCGGGTTTGCTCAAGCTCCTGCTCCAAGGTAATGCGCGACTCCGAGCTCTCGAGCGTGCGCCTGTAGAACACCGAGAAGTCGCGCAGGAGCTCGCGCGCCTGTGCGGGGTCCGTACGTGTAAGCGAGGCTATGGTATTGAGAGTGTTAAACAAGAAGTGCGGGTTTATCTGAGCCTGCAGCGCCTTTAGCTCGGCCTGGGCAGTAAGCTCCGCCTGGCGGTTTAGCTCGTAGGTAGAGAGCTGAGCCGAGATGAGCGTGGCAAGGCCGCGCGCAATGGTGAGCTGGGTCCTATCCACCTGCTTGCCATTGCGATAGTACAGCTTGAGCGTTCCCACGGGCTTGTCGGCCACCATAAGGGGCGCAATGACGCTTACGGGGTATCCCTCGTTCTGGATCTGCGTGTTGTCCTTGGCAGCAGGCAATCCCCCAACAAGGGAATACCACGGATCGCGTGTGGAGAACGTCTCCATGCGTCCCGACTTGAGCACTTCCATGGTAGGTGCCGTATTGGGAGATCCGGGCGGATAGTCCGCGTCCTTCTCGCCCACATAGGCAAGGACCACCTGCGTGTCGGTGAGGGAAACGGCGAGTGCGGTAGTCTCGGGCAAGATGATCTGGCATACTGCGTTGCAGCTATCGGGGGTAAGACCAACCCGCATGTGCTCAAGCGTGCTCGAGGCGATGCGCATGGTGCGCTCCGTTGCTTTGGAGCCAAGGTTGTCGGGAATGAGTACCACCGATCCGCCAAACACGATTATGGCTGCGAGCAAGGATCCCGATACCATGGCGGCCCATAGGTTGTCCGTGGAGATACTCCATGACAAGAGAGCCAACATGGCCACGATGGCCACCGTTGCGGGAAGGCTGGCCCACCGACCAACATTGTCGACAAAAGACCCACTCATGGGACTACGACCAATCCTCGTCTTCCACGATGTATCCGCTTGTGTCGCCGTAGGACTGTGCGTCCCAGTTGTCCGCGCCTTCTGCGTCAACTGCCCATGAGGCCTGCCTCATGTTGGGAAGGTATGGCGTCCCCGAATCCACCAGGGCGTTTGCCAAAGACGCATTGAGCCACAAGGCACTCATCATGCCCGGCCAATAGGTCTGGAACGACAGGTAGCTCTGGCTCATGCGGCGTGCCCAGGCCTTGGCCTCGATGCGCGATCGCAGCCAAATGTGGAAGTACTCGGATCGCTCGGGGCCGGCAATGGAACGGAGCAGGGACGTAAAGAAGATGCGCTTGTGAATTTGGGGAGTGATCCACGACGAGGGGTACGGCTCCAAAGAGTCGGGCGTTATGCGGCGAAGCCCAATGCGGTGGTTGGCGACGTCGAGCTTCTCTACCTCATACGTCCAGCGATACACGTCCTGGAGGAACCGGCTGGCATGCGAAGGCGTCTTTGGGGGAAGATGGCGCACGGCCCATTGGTTGTCAAACCATACGTCCAAGCCGTTCATACGCAGGTTAAACAGGTAGTCCATGTCCTCACCGCGCGTGATGTACGGGTCGAACGCCACATGGCAAAACGCATCGGCATAGAGGGCAAAGCAGCCTCCGCACACATAGTTGGACCTCGATATGCGCGTGGACTGCTGGGCGCGTTCCATCCAGTCGTTGAACTCGGCCTTCTTTGTCCAAAAGCGGTCGTACCAACGCACGTTGAACTCGTCGGCGTAGCAGGAGTCGTTGCGGTCAAAGAAGTACCCGCTCTTGGCAGACACCGGCAGATCCTGGCGCGTAAGGAGTCCCAGGCCATACACGGCATCCACCAGGAAGTTCTCGTCGAGCGCCACCTCGTCGTCGTCCATAAACACCACTACATCGTGCCCAAGGATGGCCGCAACCACCAGTCCCATGTTGCGGATGGCGCCATATCCGCGTAGCGACACGGTCTCGCCCTCCATCTTTGGGGCCACCACGTGGATGGCATTCTCAACGACCTTGGCCTCGCGGTTACCAATGATAAGCGGGTTGAGGTCGGGGTGTGCCGAGCAGATGCCGTTTACGCGTGCACGTGCCGCATCTGCACAAGTTGGCGGCGCCACCAAGAGCACGATTACGCGCAGCACGCCGCGCACCTGCTCCAAGGATGACAGGCAGGTCTCTAGCTCGGGCACGGGCTTGGCAATGGGCGTTGCGTGGTCGTATGTTCCCACTTCGCCAAGGCCTGACGATTTGTCGCTTTCGGCCCAATACGTTGGTATGACGATGACAGGATTCACCTGATACCGACTCCCTCCACGTTTCCTCATCCGCCAGCAATACGAGCAACTCTGCGCGAACTTATGGCTCTCTCCATGATTATTCGATTCTACAATAATATTTGCCCAACGGATGGCCTTTGTTTACTACATCTAAACCTGTTTTTCCAGCAGCCTGTTATAACTCGCCGCAAACTTGGCGGCGCGCGGTCCCAAGCGATCGCTTGCCGGAACCACGCCATGCTCGTCCGACACCAAGAAGACCTCGTCGTCCACAAAGCCTCGCGCTTCTGCCCGAGCCAGCAGTCCCTCGTCGTGCAGCACAGGGATGCCAAGCGTACGGGCCAAGTCGGCCACGAGCGAGGAGGCGCCGCAGGGTCCAAACTCGGGCGACGTTCCCCACACCAGCGTGTTGCCGCGCACTTCCCACAGGTCCTCGGGCGAGACGCGCGTGGAGCATGCCTCCCCATACGAGCTCTTTGCACGGCGCAGGAGATCGTTGGCGGCCGTGTGGGTAAGCGCACGGTATTCCCCCACCGTCATGGCGGCCTTTCCCTCTTGGTCAATCACCAGCATGAGGACCCCATCGGGATGCTCGTAAGACCCCTCGGCAAGGGTCCACTCAATGTGCTGCTTGGCCCACGCCACGAGTCCGGCAGACACGGGCACGTTGTTTATCACACGAGTTGCCAACGCCCGTAGATGGCGGTTCTCCAACGGAAGGCCTTTGTGCGCCAGGCGCCAGCGACACACGACCACCGGCTGGCCCAGACTGAACTTCTCCACACTTGTCTCCTTTTTGTCAAACGAGGCCAGACCCCTTTTGCCAAAAAGGGAGCACGCCTAGGCGTGCTCCCCCATTGTAGCGCTTGAGCCAACTAGCCGTCGCGCCAGCTTTACACCTCGGCGTAGAGGTCGACGAGCTTCTTGAGGTGCTCGTAGCGAGCCATTGCAGCAGCCTCGTTGGCCGCAAAGAGCTCGGTGGCACGCTCGGGGAACTCGCGGGTGAGGCGGTTGTAGCGAGCCTCGTTGAGCAGGAACTCCTGGTAGCCACCCGCCGGTGCCTTGGAATCGAGGGAGAACTTCTTGCCCACGGGAGCTGCGGGGTTGAAGCGGAAGAGGTTCCAGTAGCCGCACTCGACGGCCTTCTTCATCTCGTCCTGGCAGTGGGTCATGCCGCCCTTGATGGAGTGCATCTCGCAGGGGCTGTAGCCAATGATGATGGACGGACCGTCGTAGGCCTCGGCCTCCTGGATGGCCTTGAGGGTCTGAGCGGGGTTGGCGCCCATGGCGACCTGTGCCACGTACACGTAGCCGTAGCTCATGGCAATCTCGGCGAGGGACTTCTTCTTGATGTCCTTGCCGGCTGCGGCAAACTGGGCAACCTGGCCAAGGTTGGAAGCCTTGGAGGCCTGGCCACCGGTGTTGGAGTATACCTCGGTGTCAAATACGAACACGTTTACGTTGTTGCCGGAGGCAAGCACGTGGTCGAGTCCGCCAAAGCCGATGTCGTAGGCCCAGCCGTCGCCGCCAAAGATCCAGAAGCTCTTCTTGGTGAGGTATGCCTTGTCGGCAAGAATCGCCTTGGCTGCGTCGGAGCCGTCGGCCTCAAGCAGGGCGATGAGCGCTGCTGCGGTCTTCTTGGACTCCTCGGCGTCCGCCAGAGAGGCCTCCCAGGCCTCAACGGCTGCCTTGGCCTCGTCGGTGGCTGCCCAATCCTTGAGCTGAGCGGCAACCTTGCCCTGCACTGCCTTGTAGCCAAGCTCCATGCCCAGGCCGTGCTCGGCGTTGTCCTCAAACAGGGAGTTGTTCCATGCGGGACCATGGCCGTCGGCGTTGGTGGTGTAGGGGCTGGTGGCTGCGGGGTTGCCCCAGATGGAGGAGCAGCCGGTGGCGTTGGAGATGAACATGCGCTCGCCGGCGACCTGGGTCACGAGGCGTGCATAGGCGGTCTCGGCGCAGCCTGCGCAGGAGCCGGAGAACTCAAGCAGCGGCTTCTTGAACTGGATGCCCTTGAGGTTGGCGGCAACGGCGCCTTCCTTCTCGGTGACGTTGGCGACGCAGTAGTCGAAGACGGCCTGCTGGTCGTGCTCCTCCTCCTGGGCCACCATGGTGAGGGCGCCCTTGGGGCACACGCCGGCGCACACGCCGCAGCCCATGCAGTCGAGCGGGCTGATGGCCATGGTGAACTTCATGCCGGGGAACTTCTTGGGCGGCATCATGGGCTTGGTGCGCATCTGCTCGGGTGCGCCGGCCTGCTCGGCCTCGTCCAGGCAGAACGGACGGATGGTGGCGTGCGGGCACACGTTGGCGCAGGTGTTGCACTCGATGCACTTGGACTCGTCCCAATGCGGCACGAGCACGGCCACGCCGCGCTTCTCGTAGGCGGAGGCGCCAAGCTCAAACTGGCCGTCGGCAATGTCGGCGAAGGCGGAGACGGGCAGGGAGTCGCCGTCCATCATGTCGATGGGGTTGAGGAGCTCCTTTACCTGCTTGACGATGGCCTCGCGACCCTCGAGCGAGATGACGTTGTCGGTGTCGGTTGCGGTCTTCCAGCTCTCGGGAACCTCGATCTCCTGGAAGGCGGTGGCACCGGCGTCAATGGCGCGCCAGTTGGCCTCTACGATGTTCATGCCCTTCTTTGCGTAGGAGTACTCGGCGGCGTCCTTCATGTACTTGATGGCATCCTCGGCGGGCAGAACCTTGGCCAGAGCGAAGAACGCGGACTGGAGGATGGTGTTGGTGCGCTTGCCCATGCCAACCTCAACGGCCAGGTCGATGGCGTTGATGAGGTACACGTGGATGTCGTTGTTGGCGATGTAGCGCTTGGCCTCGGCGTTGAGCTGACGGTCGAGCTCCTCAAGATCCCACTGGCAGTTGATGAGGAAGGTGCCGCCGGGCTTTACGTCGCGGACCATCTTGAAGCCCTTGGTGATGTAGCTGGGGTTGTGGCAGGCCACGAAGTCGGCCTTGGTCACATAGTACGGCGAACGGATGGGGGTGTCGCCAAAGCGCAGGTGCGAGATGGTAACGCCGCCGGTCTTCTTGGAGTCGTACTGGAAGTAGGCCTGGATGTACTTGTCGGTGTGGTCGCCAATGATCTTGATGGAGTTCTTGTTTGCACCCACGGTGCCGTCGCCACCAAGGCCCCAGAACTTGCACTCAATGGTGGAGGGGTCGGCCGTGTTGGGGGCGTCTGCCTTCTCGTCGAGCGAGAGGTTGGTGACGTCGTCCACGATGCCGAGCACGAACTCGCGCTTGGGCTCGTCCTTCTTGAGCTCGTCGTACACGGCGAAGGCGGATGCCGGAGGCGTGTCCTTGGAGCCGAGGCCGTAACGGCCGCCGATGACCTTGATGCCGGTGACGTTGCCCTCAAAGAGGGAGGTGATGACGTCCTGGTACAGAGGCTCGCCAATGGAGCCGGGCTCCTTGGTGCGATCCACAACGGCGATGGCCTTGACGGTCTTGGGCAGGGCGGCGATGAAGTGCTCCACGGACCAAGGACGATACAGGCGGACCTTAACCAGACCGACCTTCTCGCCATGGGCGTTGAGGTAGTCCACGACCTCTTCGAGCACGTCGCAGAAGGAGCCCATGCACACTACCACGCGGTCGGCGTCGTCGGCACCGTAGTAGTCGAACAGGTGGTAGTTGGTGCCAAGCTTCTCGTTGACCTGGTTCATGTAGTCCTCGACGACGGCGGGCAACGCGTCGTAGGTGCTGTTGCAGGCCTCGCGATGCTGGAAGAAGATGTCGCCGTTCTCGTGGGAGCCACGGGCAGCGGGGTGCTCGGGGTTGAGGGCGTGGTCGCGGAAGGCCTGAACGGCGTCCATGTCCACCATGTCCTTGAGGTCCTCGTAGTCCCACATGGCGACCTTCTGGATCTCGTGGGAGGTGCGGAAGCCGTCAAAGAAGTTCAGGAACGGCGTGCGACCCTTAATGGCGGCAAGGTGAGCGACGGCGGAGAGGTCCATGACCTCCTGCACGTTGCCCTCGGCGAGCATGGCAAAGCCGGTCTGGCGGCAAGCCATAACGTCGGAGTGGTCGCCAAAGATGTTGAGCGCGTGGCTGGACACGGTACGAGCGCTTACGTGGAACACGGAAGGAAGCTGTTCGCCCGCAATCTTGTACATGTTGGGAATCATGAGCAGCAGGCCCTGCGACGCCGTGTAGGTGGTGGTAAGGGCACCGGTGCCAAGGGAGCCGTGTACGGCACCTGCGGCGCCAGCCTCGGACTCCATCTCCACAACCTTGACGGGCGTGCCGAAGATGTTCTTCTGGCCCTTAGCTGCCCACTGGTCGACGTAGTCGGCCATGGGGCTGGACGGCGTAATGGGATAGATACCCGCCACCTCGGTGAACGCGTACGACACCCACGCTGCTGCGTTGTTGCCGTCCATGGACTTGAATTTTCTCGCCATGTCCTCTCCTTCTCGAACTTTTTAAGACGCCTGCTTTCTGCACGCGCCATACTCACACAGGGTTAATGATAACACCAAAACCGTGCGCCCATAGCACGGTGGCCGTGTTCGGTAAATAAGTACATGCCCATTGGGGTTTATGGGACGCCGCGACGGGCAGCGGGGCCGAGCGATGGGGATACTCCCCTTTGCCCGGCCCCGCTGCCCGTCGCCGTAAGGACTCCGCCACAGTCGCTTGCTAATCGAAGCTCAGCTGCTCAAGGCGGTCAAACACCACGTCCACGCGGGTGAGGAAGGCGCGCGGGTCAAAGATCTGGTCTAGTTGCGCCGGGCTGAGCGTGCAGTCCGCGTCCGCCTCGAGCTTTTGGCGCAGCGTGTCTCCCTCACGCGCCTGCTGGACGTCGTCCCACACGGCCATGGAGTTGCGCTGCACGATCTTGTAGGCTTCCTCGCGCGTAATGCCGGTGTCCACGAGCGCAAGGAGCACCTTGCTCGAGAAAATAAGACCGCGGGTGCTGTTGAGATTGGCAATCATGCGGTTGGGATAGAGCACGAGGCCGTCCAGAATGCGGATGAGGCAGTTGAGCATGTGGTCGAGCGCAATGAAGCTGTCGGCTAGCGCGACGCGCTCGTTTGAGCTGTGGCTGATGTCGCGCTCGTGCCACAGGGCCACGTTGTCAAAGGCCACCTGCGCGTTTGCCTTTACCACGCGAGAAAGGCCGCAGACCTTCTCCACCGTAATGGGATTGCGCTTGTGCGGCATGGCTGAGCTGCCCTTTTGTCCGCGACGGAACGGCTCCTCGGCCTCGAGCGTGTCGGTCTTTTGGTGGTTGCGCACCTCCAGCGCCAGACGCTCGCACGTGGCTGCCGTGGTTGCGAGCACGCCGGCAAGGTAGGCGTGATGATCTCGGCTCACCACTTGCGTGGACAGTGGGTCCTCCGAAAGACCCATGTGCTCACACACGTACTGCTCAATAAAGGGGTCGATGGACGAGTAGGTGCCCACTGCGCCAGAGATGGCACCAACGGCAACCTGCCTGCGCGCATCGATGAGGCGGTCGAGGTCGCGACGCAGCTCCCACGCCCAGCTTCCGAACTTCATGCCAAAGGTCATGGGCTCGGCATGGATTCCATGCGTGCGCCCGACGCACAGGGTATCGCGCTCCTCAAATGCGCGACGGCGGCAGATCTGCCCCAGCTTGCGAACATCCTCGATAATGATGTCTGTTGCCTGGGCCAACTGGTAGCACAGTGCAGTGTCTCCCAAATCCGAGCTTGTCATGCCATAGTGGACCCAGCGGCTGGGCTTGGGCTCGCCCTCCGGAACGTCTGCGTCAATGTAGGAACCCATATTGGTGAGGAAGGCAATCACGTCGTGGTTGGTAACGGCCTCGATGGCATCCACTTCCTCCTTGTTAAAGTCGGCATGGGCGCGAATCCAGGCAGCCTCCTCAACGGTAATGCCGATCTTGCCCATCTGGGCATACGCCTCGCAGGCAAGAACCTCTATCTCCTGCCAAATGGCGTATTTGTTCTCCAGCGAGAAGATGTGACCCATCTCGGGTCGCGTGTATCGGTCGATCATATTGGAAATCCTTTCGTATATTCGCGTCCTGGCTTTGGCCGTTTGGCCGAAAGGGGCCTGGCCCCAAACGGCCAACACGTTTTGGTTATTACAGAGCGGCGCGGGCCTCGGCAAGCTGGACGGCAACGGCGTCGTTGCCTGTGCCGCCGTAGGTAGTGCGCGCACGGGCGATGCCCGCTGGGTCGAGCGAACCCACGATGTCCTCGCCAAACAGCTCGCTCGCCTGACGAAGCTCTGCGAGCGTTAGGTCCTCCAGCCCGCAGCCGCGCTTCTCGCACTCCAGCACCAGCCGTCCAACCACGGCATGCGCCTCGCGAAACGGCATGCCACGCTTGGCAAGGTAGTCGGCCACGTCGGTTGCCGCGCTAAAGCCCGTGCCCGCCTGTGCTAGCATGGTGTCCGCGTTCACGCGCATGGTGCCCAGCATGCCCGCCATAATGGCCATGCAGTCCCCGAGCGTGTGGGCCGCGTCCAGCGGACCCTCCTTGCACTCCTGCAGGTCCTTGTTGTACGCGAGCGGCAGAGACTTGCATGTGGTGAGCAGCGCCATGAGGTCGCCGTAAACACGACCGGTCTTTCCGCGGGTTAGCTCGGCAAAGTCGGGGTTCTTCTTTTGCGGCATGATGGAGCTTCCCGTGGAGTAGGAGTCATCGAGGGTGATGAACCCAAACTCGGAGCTTGACCACAGCACGATCTCCTCGCACAGGCGGCTGAGGTGCATCATGCTCACGGCACACGCGTACTCCAAGTCAAGAAGGTAGTCACGGTCACTCACCGCGTCGAGCGAGTTTGGAATGGTGCGGCTAAAGCCCAAAAGCTCGGTGGTTCGGGCTCGGTTGAGGGGATACGTGGTGCCCGCGAGAGCCGCAGCACCCAGCGGATTGGCGTCGGCCGCGTCGCGCGCCGCCTTTAGACGCGTGGCGTCTCGGGCAAACATCCAAAAGTACGCCAGCATATGATGAGAAAACAGCACCGGCTGGGCATGTTGCAAATGCGTGTAGCCCGGCATCACCACGTTGAGGTTCTTCTCGGCCACGTTTGCCAGTACGCGCCGTAGCTCGTGGTTTCCCTCGAGCAGATCGTCGCAAAGGTCCTTAACGAGCAGGCGGATGTCGGTGGCCACTTGGTCGTTGCGCGACCTCCCCGTGTGTAGCCGTGCGCCCGCAATGCCGATGCGCTCGGTGAGCGTGCGTTCCACGGCCATGTGCACGTCCTCGTCGTTTATGTCCCACACAAAGTCGCCGGCCTCTATCTCGGCAGATATCTGCGAAAGGCCTGCCACTATGGCATCGCGGTCCTCGTCGCTTATGACTCCCTGCTCGGCCAGCATGGTGGCATGCGCAATGGATCCACGAATGTCCTGCTGAGCCATGTTCTTGTCTACCTCAAGCGATGCGCCGAACTCCTGCGTGAACGCATCCACACCGCCTTGGAACCTCCCGCCCCACAATGCCATGGTTACTCCATCCCTTGGCTCTTGTTATACGCCTATGAATGGTACCATGCGAAACCACAAAACAGGACACGGGTAGAAATTGTCTACGCTCCAAGTCACCGATCAGTCATGACGACCTCAAGCCAGCTGAGCAATAGCCACGTTGCAAAAGTCTGTAGCCGGAACCGTATAGTCTGTGATCCCCGTTTGGAAGTCTGTAGAATCTGAAAGATTTAGGCTCTTTTAGACCAAGATTGACATCGGCCGGCATCTAAAGGTGTCCGGGCCCTCCCGTATAGTTGGTGTCGCCAAACAAGCCAACACAAGGAGGACCCGGATGCACGAGAGTATACCGCAGGGCGCGCTCGACCTGCCGCCGGAGCAGAAGGAGTCGCTGACAGGGTGCCTGAGGGGGGCGGCGCTCGCCCAGATGTCCGGCGTGCGGGAGGGCGAGCCCGACGAGTGCCCGAGGCGCCGCCACGACCACGTGTGGTGGCTCTGCTGGACCGAGCAGGCGAGGGGGTCCGACGCGTCGGCGACCGAGTCGCTGCGGGCACATGTCGCCAACGGCACCCACCGCGTGACTCGCGCCATGCTCACCGACGAGCCGCAGCCCTTCTGGGAGTACTGGGAGGGCAGGCTCCCGGAGGTCACCGAGGACGACCTTTGGGGCCCTGAGGCGATGTCAATCTTGGTCTAAAGGAGCTTTTATAATTTAACTGGCATTATATTGTATTTCATATATCGTATTGCCCACTAATACCCCACGGACACATGGGGACAACGCTCTCCTGTGCGTATTGGCCGTGCAAAATGGCCAAAGCAGCCTTGCCGCGCATCACAACACGATGTCCAGCGAGCAGCGCTATACTCTTTCGTAGGGCCAGAGGTGGCAAAGCGTTAACCAAAGTGGAGGCTGAGAGCAATGAAAGACAACGAGCGTGTACCGCAGGTCAATCGCATCCTTAGGCGAGCAGCAACCGTGCTTATGGTAGGCATGCTGTTTGCCCTATGCGCTACCCCTGCGTTCGCCTTGGGCAGGGGAAGCAAGTTTTCCGTTAACGGCAACACCTATCGCGTTACCGAATACGACGCCAAAGACAAAGACGGCGACGTGACGCTCGTTTCGTATGGCGCAACGAGCACCAAGCCCACCATCAACACTGTGAAGTACAAGGGTATTCGCTTTGACGTCGACACCATTGGACGCGCGGCGTTCAACACCAAGCGCGGGCGCAAGGTAACCTCGATCAAGCTTGGCTCGAAGGTCGACCGCATCCAATCCAAGGCGTTCTATGGCACCAAGCAGCTCAAGGCAATATACATGGGCGCAAGCGACGTGGTGGATCTGGATAAGGAACGCGACGCCTGGAAAATCGACAACATAGACGCCGCTAGGGACGCCTTTACAGGTGCAGGCGCAAAGAAGCTCACCATCCATTGCGGCAAGAAGGCCCGGGCCTACCAAAACCTGTATGGCAAGGCACTGATGTCGAAGGGACTGCGCAAGGACGCCATCATCGTTAAGTAACCCTCCCGCAGATCAAGCTCGTGCCCCGCGCAGACGTCTGCCTGCGCGGGGCACGTCTCTTTATATGCGGGCCCGCAAAGGCATGCAACCGCTGGTGATTCGCAATAGGCCAGGCGCTCCTCCGTTCCCGACCACCTCCGTTGCAAACGCAAAGGCGCCCCGGGAGGTTTTCCCAAGGCGCCGTAGGAAAGGAAGGCGTTCTGCGCCTCTCGCGAGGCCGGGCTCCTTACGCCAGCTCCATGTCCTTCTCGCAGAACATGTAGCCAAGCACCGCACCTACCACCGTGGATATGGCAAGGCCAATCATGGCGTTGACGAAGTTCATTACGTCGCCGTTGACGAAGGCCGGGAAGGTGACCACGGAACCAAACACAAAGGCGCTGGTCACAACACGCATGAGGCCAAGGAACGCGCCACCCACGGCACCGGCGATTATTTGCGCGACAAAGAGCTTCTTGTTGTTTACCAGCAGGCCAAACAGCGTGGGCTCAATAATGGCCGAAAGAACGATGGTAATGACGCCGGTCATTGAGAAGGACTTGACCTCCTTGTTTCTGGCCTTGAGGAACACGCCCAGGGCCACACCAATCACGGCGAAGTTGCAGGCAAAGGTGAGCGGGCAGATGTAGTCGAAGCCAACCTCGACGATGTTGTTGATCATGATGGGGTTAACGGCCCAGTGGATGCCAAACGACACGAGTACCGCCCAACCGCCGCCCACAAGGATGCCGGTAAGCAGTCCAGGGGCGTTGATGGCCCAGTTGACCACGTTTGCCACGAGCTCGCCGCCATAGACCGCCAGCGGTCCGATCACAATAACGGTAAGGGGCACCATGACCACGAGCGACACCAGCGGCGGCACGACGAGCTTGAGGTTCTCGGGCACCACGTCGTCTAGTTTCTTATATAGCCAGCTATAGGCAAGTCCAGCAAGGATGGCGGGCACCACGGTGGAGCTGTAGCTCATGAGCACCACGGGGATGCCAAAGAAGTCAGCCATGGCGCCGTTGCCCGCATCGCCCATAAGGGCCACGAAGTCGGGGTAGATAAGTGCGCCGCCAATGAGCGCCGCGATGTAGGTGTTTGCCTCAAAGCGCTTGGCCGTGGAAATGAGCAGCAGCACGGGCAGCAGGTAAAACACGGCACTTGCAGCCGAAAACAGAATCGTGTAGGTGGAGCTGCCCTCCGTGAGCACGCCGAGTTGCGTAAACAGGATAAGCTCCTTTAGACCAAGATTGACATCGCCTCAGGGCCCCAAAGGTCGTCCTCGGTGACCTCCGGGAGCCTGCCCTCCCAGTACTCCCAGAAGGGCTGCGGCTCGTCGGTGAGCATGGCGCGAGTCACGCGGTGGGTGCCGTTGGCGACATGTGCCCGCAGCGACTCGGTCGCCGATGCGTCGGACCCCCTCACCTGCTCGGCCCAGCAGAACTGAACTTGAATTTCCCCCGGTTTCTCTGACAGGTGGAAATCAGGCGGCGAGCGGTTGGTTGGCGAACGTCTCCTCGAACTCGCAGGGGCCCTGCGGGACCAGATGCCCGTCACGATCGCGAGGTAGAGCCAGCCTCGGTACGTGCGCACGTAGGTGATGTCCGCGAACCACGCCTGGTCCGGGCCGTCGGCGTCGAAGTGGCGTTTGAAGAGGTCGGGGGCACCGTCCTTCCTGCCCGCCCTCATCTCCCCGCCGTCCGGGCTCTTGGCGCAGCGCCCGGGCACGCCGGCCCAGCCGCGCTCGCGCATGATGCGCGCCACGCGCTTCTCCGAGGTCGAGACGTCGTCCCTCCTGAGCTGCATGAAGACCCTGGGCGACCCGTACGTGCGCCTGCTCGACTCCCACACGCGCGATATCTCCGACGCGAGCTCGGCGTCGCGCACGGCGTGGGCGCTGGGCGCCCTCGACTTCCACTGGCAGTGGCCCTGCCCGCCCGCGCCCGGAACGCGGCACATCTCGGCGACCTCGTACTCATGCTCGCGCGGCAGCACGAACGCGAACTTCGCCCTCTTCGCGGCGTCGCCTACAGCTGAGGTCATGAAGACCGACACGGGTGGCGCCTACGGGGCAAACAACCCCTACATCACCGAGCACTCGCCGGAGCCCTTGCGCTGACCGATAGACCCGCAGGGCCTGCGCTACGTGTGCAACTGGCTGACCGACGTATACGGCAAGCCGCTCTTCGTGGTGGAGAACGGCATCGGCCTCGACGAGGGGCCGGACGGCGAGGGACGCATCAGCGATTCCTTCCGCGCGCGCTACCTGCGCATGCACGTGGAGCAGCTGCGCGAGGCCGTGCGCGACGGCTGCGACGTGATGGGCTACCTCTGGTGGGGCCCCATCGACATCGTCTCCGCCGGGACAGGCGAGATGCGCAAGCGCTACGGCTTCGTCTACGTGGACAAGGACAACGACGGCGCGGGCACGCTCGCCCGCAGCAAGAAGGACTCGTTCGCGTACTATAGGCACATCATCGACACCAACGGGGAGGAGCTGTGATGGCCGAGGAGAGCATGTGAGTAACTGGGCAAATGAGCTCTTTCCCTGCGTCAGCTGCAAAACTCGGGTGACAGCACGCTTGAGTGCAGGAGGCTTCGCTACTAGGACAGGCGGCTATCGCAGGTCGCGAACTATCTGAGCTCCGTCAGGCTTGCCGCCATGCACTACGCGGAGGGCACGGAGTCGAGCACATATCGCAAGTTCTACGGGTTGAGGGGAGACCTCAGGGGAAACTATCTGAAGCAGGTCTGCAGGAAGCTCATCTGAGTCTCGCCCGTATGCCATACAAACGGATGATGGCCCCCATGGCCACCCGGCACCCACCCTTAAGAAAACCATGTGGACGGGCAGCTTGGGGCAACCTAAAGCAAGTTGTTGGCGCGCCCTCACCGTCTTGGTTCTGTCGTTTGCGGCATTATCGTTTCCACTATGAGAGGAGGGTTGCAGAGGCTGACGGAAAGCGGGGAGCTCGACGTGAGCGCGCGCGAACCACACCGGTAAGTTCTGCGCGAAACAGATGGCGACATGCATGCGACATAGTGTCGCATGCATGTCGCGACACTGTCGTATGGTGTGTTGTTTGCTGCGGGTGAGGGCACATTGCCCGATGTAGAGAAGAGTTCATCGAATGGATGGCCGAATCCCCCCGACGGCGTGTTGGGAGCCTGCGTGGCTCAGCACGCCACTCGCGGTCTTTGGTGTGGCTTCCCATGACACGATGTCATGGGAGCCGCTTCCACCGCCGCGTTGGCTGAGAGGGGCACCTGTGTCCGACCGACCCTGGTCTGGGTAATGCGCATTACCCGACTGTGTATTTCAGCCGCGGGTAGAGGGGCTGTTTTTATGCGCAGTCCAGCCGATTTCCAAACCGGGTCCAAAGCAGTGCTGAGCACTTCTGGGCCCAGATGCCCGAGGCGACGAATCTGCGAACGTTTACTCCATTGTTCTGTGGCGTCTAGACATGGGGGCAGCTTATCGCCTGATTCGGGAGGGCATGCTTCCTAGTCACGAGCGGCCTCGCGCTTCGTCGTCGCGTCCATGAGGTCGGCAAGCGTCGTGGCAGCGAGCTGGGCCTCCATGGCATCGTCTACGGCTGCCAGGCTCTTCCCAAGCACGGCATGGACGTTGCGGCCCACGGGGCATTCGGGGTTTGGGTTGTCATGGAAGCGGAAGAGGCTCTCGTGCTCCTCGACGGCGCGGAACACGTCAAGCAGGGTAATCTTCCCCGGGTCACGGGCGAGCGTCGCCCCGCCCACGCCAGGCTCCACGGTGACGAGGCCCGCGGCCTTGAGCTGCCCCAGGACGTTGCGCACGATGACGGGGTTCACCCCGACGCTGCCCGCCAGGAACGTGGACGTGGTCTTGTGCTCGTCTCCCAGAAGGGCGATGCAGAGCAGTATGTGGGTGGC
>JAUMWL010000133.1 GCA_030529665.1 Coriobacteriales bacterium | reverse complement strand
CACGAGACGCATCTTGCCTATGCGGTGGATAGTCGTGCTGCCGATGCCAAATGGCATCAGGTTGATGTGGAATACGTACCAGGCGAAATGGTGGTGCAAGTGGACGGCGAGGAGTTGCTGCGCGCCTCGGTTACACTGCCTGACGAAGTCTATGTGGGAGCAAGCGGAAGCTGCGGTTATAACGACCATCGCATTGCCAACATTGCCGTTACGGAAGGAATCGGTGAGGTTGACCCTTCGCTTATTTCAATCAAGGATGCAGCTGTGTCGCTGGGGTCCGACTCGTTTGAGTACGTAGGTGAGGCCTTAACGCCCAGCGTAACGGTGACGCTCGATGGCAACGAGTTGACAGCCGGTGACGACTACACCGTTACCTATCGCAACAACGCCCGACCCGGAACGGCGACTGTGGTGGTGCGGGGTGTCGGTGTATATACGGGCCGTGTGACTACAACCTTTTCCATTACGCGCGGGTTTGTAATGCTCGAACTCGACGAGGGGTGCGAAGTGTCGCTGTCGGAGAACGACGAGTGGTACGCGAGCTTCACCGCTCCCGAGGCAGGTCGCTATCGATTCTACTCGACGGGTAGCTCGGACACGTACGGCACTCTATACGCGGACAGGTCACTCGAAGAAGACCTGTGCTCGGACGACGACTCAGGAGAGGAATGCAACTTCCGCATGACCCGCACGCTCGAGGCGGGCGAGACCGTCTACCTCGTGGCGCATGGTTATGGTCACAGTGCTGCGGACTTTACTGCATGGGTGAGCATTGCGCCAGACGCCAACGACATCTCCAGCGAGTATTACAGCGGGTACTTCGACTCTGACGGCCGCATCAACTACACAGGCGAACCCGTCGAGCTGCCCATGCCCAACATCCACTTCTATGACGAAGAGGCCGGTGACGAGTCAGACCTGGTCGAGGGAACCGACTTCGAGTTCGACCACTACGAGGACGAGGATGGCGAGACTCTGGCCGAGGCGCCGAGCGACCTCGGGACGTACCTTGCCGTGTACCGGGGCATCGGCTCCTACAAGGGGACGCATGGCATCCAGTTCCGAATCGTTGACTTCGGCGATCTGGAGGCCGAGGGGACTCAAACACATGTCGGCCTCGAAGGCGTTGCCTACTATGATTACGACGAGGATGACAAAGAAATCCCCGTCTATCTCAGCAAGGCGAGCGCCGCCGAGCCCGTCCCCACCGTTATCCGTTGGCCTTCGTTGCCGAACGGCGACGAGGAGACCCTCGAGCAGGACGTGGACTACACCGTCTCGTACCAGAACAACGATGGCGTTACGCCCGAGGGCGAGTACGCGACCGTTACCATTACGGGCATTGGACGCTATCACGGTACCGTGACAAAACGATTCAAGGTGGTTGACAGCCACGACCTTCGCGTGTTTGCCAGCAAGTATTTGTCGCTGAGCGTAGGCCAACTATTGTACAGTCCCGGTGAAGATGCCAATTTCATCTACACAGGCGAGGCGATAAAGCCCGTGGTCTCGTTCCCAGATGCTGAGTCGGATGGCATGGACGTACCCGTTGAGGGAGAGGACTTCGAAGTTGAGTACCGTGACGAGGACGGGGAGGTCGTCGACCCGGTAAGCGAAGGGTGGCACATTGTTGCCCTTACTGCCAAGGATGGCAGCGCATTCCACGGTTCGGCAAACAGGGAATTTTTTGTGACAGATTCGCTCGACATCTACGAGGGCGTACCGCAGCCTGGTAACCTCGATGAGGACGGCTGGACATCGTATCGCAGAAGCTACAAGTCTTGGGACTTCGACATCGCAGACGCGGCTACTGACCTCGCGAGCCTTGCGTGGGACTTCCTCTTCCACGGTATGCAATTTGAGGAGGGCACCCACTACACCGTGCGCTATACCGTGTACGACGATTTCGTCACCTACATCTTTGAGGGCATAAACAACTTCGCGGGCACGGTGAGGGCGCGCGTGTATCACACGTCTCAGACCATCCGTGAGTTCGTGTCGCTCGAGCTCGACGAGGGGCAGGAAGTGTCACTGTCCGAAGGCGAGGAGTGGTACGCAATCTTCACCGCTCCCGAGGCGGGTCGCTATCGAATCTACACGACGGGTGACTCAGACACGTATGGCACCCTGTATGCGGACGAGTCGCTCGACGACTGGCTTTGCTCGGATGACGATGCGGGAGAGGGGTGCAACTTCCGCATGACCCGGACGCTCAAAGCGGGCGAGACCGTCTACCTTGTAGCGTACGATTATTACCATCGTGCCGCGGACTTCACCGCCTGGGCGAGCCTTGCCCCAGACGCCAACGACATTTCCAACGGTTCCTATTATGGATACTTCTGGTCAGGCAGCCTCGTCAACTCCACCGGTCAGCCCGTCGAGCTGCCCACGCCCTACATCTACTTCTATGACGAAGAGACTGGTGACTCGGCGGAGCTGGTCGAGGGAGCCGACTACGAGTTTGACCACTACGAGGATGAGGGCGGCGAGATTCTGGACGAGGCGCCGAGTGATCGTGGGACGTACCGCGCCGTGTACCGGGGCATCGGCTCCTACAAGGGCATGCGAGGCATCCAGTTCCGAATTGCTGACTATGGAGATTTGGAGGCTGCAGGAACCGAAACGTATGTCCACCTCGACGGTGCCGATTATATTGAGTACGACGAGGATGACGAGGACGACAAGACCTTTGTGTACCTCTACAAAGGGGACGCGGTTGAGCCAACGCCCATAGTTACCCGCTGCCCTGTATACCCGGATGGTGAGTATGGATGGCTCGAGCGGGATGTGGACTACACCGTCTCGTACCAGAACAACGATTCCGTGACGCCAGAAGGCGAGTTTGCCACCTGCACGATTACGGGTATAGGTAAATATCACGGTGTCGTAACACAGAAATTCAAGATTGTGGATAGCCACGATTTAAAAGCATTGGCCAACGAGTACATGAACCTAAGCGTGGGTCCAATCTCGTACGGCCCTGGTGAATATGCTAACTTCCTATACACGGGCGAGGTGGTAAAGCCTGCAATCTCGTTCCCGGGCGCTGAGGCGGACGGTCTGGATGCGCCCGTGGAGGGGGAAGACTTCGAGGTCGAGTACCGCGATGAGGAGTGGGAGGTCGTCGACCCGGTAAACGAAGGATGGTACAGGGTCTCCCTTATCGCCAAAGACGGAAGCGCATTCCACGGTACGGTGGCCAAGAGCTTCGATTTGGTCCGGTCACTTAGCCTTAATGATGGCGTACCCCAGCCGGGCAACCTGAACGAGGATGCTTGGACGTCGTATCGCAGAAGCTACAAAACTTGGGACTTCGACATCGTAGATGCTGCTGCGGACCTCGCGAGCATCGTGTGGAACTTCCTCTTCCACGGCATGCAGCTCGAGGAGGGCACCGACTACACTGTCCATCAGAGCGTGTATGAGGACGTTGTTACCTACGTTTTTGAGGGTATAAACAACTTTGCGGGCACCGTACGTGCACGGGTCTACCATACCGAGTCCCAAGTCGAAACGGAGTCTATCGAAGGTGCCACGATTTCCAACATAGACAACCAGGTCTTTACGGGTGAAGCCATTACCCCCGAGCCCGAGGTAATACTCGACGGCAAGACGCTCATCAAAGATGCCGACTACACGCTTACGTACCAGAACAACGTAAACGCTGGTGAGGCAACCGTTACCGTTACCGGCGCAGGCAACTACATGGGTACCGCGAGCAGGAGCTTCTCTATTGTGGCGGCTCCCATTGCGAGCGTAACGGTCTCCGGCATTGAGGACAAGGTCTATTCCGGCAACGCGATTACGCAAGACAACATCGAGCTCAAGCTTGGCAACTATACGCTTGTTGCCAATACCGATTATGAGGTTGCATACGCCAACAATACCAACGAGGGTGCTGCCACCGTTACCATAAGCGCCAAGGGACAGAACTTCTCTGGTACGCGTGAGGAGTACTTCCAGATTACCAAGATATCAATTGATGACATGGATTCCGTAACCTATACGGGCAATGCCATTACGCCCAAGCCCGCTGTGAAGAACGGCAGCAAGACGCTCGTGGAGGGTGCGGACTTCACCTATTCTTACCAAAACAACGTCAACGCCGGAACCGCTGCAGTTATTGCAACCGTTAAGGCTGAGCCACAGGACATAGTCGTTCGCAAGGAGTTCACCATTTTGCCAGCGGCCGTCACCTTGGTAACGGGTGTGCAGGATGCAACCTATACTGGCGAGGCCATCACCCCTGCGATTACGGTAAAGGCCAATGCAATCGAGCTTGCCGCAGAGGACTACGACGTGTCCTATCTTGACAACGTTAATGTTGGAACTGCTTCCGTGATAGTAGAAGGCAAGGGCAACTTTAGCGGTAAGAAGGTAGAGACCTTTAGGATTAACGCGGCCAGCATCGCACAGGCTGCCATTGCGGGCATTGACGACCAGGCATACACGGGCAAGGCCATCACACCTGCGCTAACGGTTACGCTTGGTACCCGGCAGCTTATTGCGGGGACCGACTACACCGTTGCATACGCAAACAACAAGGACCTTGGTACCGCAACTGTTACCATTACGGGCGTTGGAAACTATGCGGGAACTGCGAGCACTACCTTTGCCATTGTCAAGCGGAGCCTCGACGCCGCACAGATTAGCGGTATCTCGGACCAGGTCTTCACCGGTAGTGCGATTGAACCAAGCTTCTCTGTTACGCTTGACGGTAGGAAGCTGTCCTCCGAGGCGTATGACGTCCAGTTTGCGAACAACGTAAACGTGGGTGAGGCTACCATTACCGTAACAGCCAAGGCGAATGGCAACTACACGGGTAGCACCACCTCCTCGTTTATCATCGTGCCGTTTGACCTAGCCGATGCCACCATTGGTGCCATTGCAGACCAGACCTACACGAGCAAGGCGCTCAAGCCCGAGCTCACGGTAGAGGCCAACGGCAAGGTGCTCGCGGCTGGGACCGACTACACTGCTACATATGCAAGCAATACCAACGTGGGTCCCGCAACGGTAACCATCAACGCCCAAGGCTCAAATTACGTTGGTTCGGCTGCGACTTCGTTTAGCATTGTTCCGGCGTCGATTACGAGCGTCGCATGTGCTGGTGACACTTCCGACTTCGAATACACGGGCAACGAAATAAAGCCTCAGCTTGTTGTGAAGGCGGGCGAGCTTACCCTTAGTGAGGGCACAGACTACGAAGTAGCCTACCTCAACAATGTTAACGCTGGCGGGGCAACGGCAACGGTTGCGGGCAAAGGCAACTTTGCTGGTACGAGCAGTGCGACCTTTACCATTGGGGCTGCTAGCTCGGAAGGTCTATTCATCGATGCCATTGCCGACCAGATTTACATGGGTAGTGCCATCGAGCCGCAGGTTACGGTTAAGTTCAATGGTGCAGTACTCAACCAAAGCACCTATAAGGTTACCTACACCAATAACACGAACAAAGGTATCGCAACGGCTACCATTGAGCCTACAAGCGGCAACTTTACGGGCACGCGAGACGTGATGTTCAACATTCTTCCTGCGTCCATAACCTCCGTTGAGGGTGTTTCGGATGCAACCTTTACAGGTAGCGAGATCACGTTTGACAACCTTTCCATAAAGACGAATGGTGCCATGCCAAGCCCTGCCGACTATACGGTTACCTACCAAGATAACGTCCATGCGGGTACGGCGACCGTTACCGTTGCAGGAAAAGACAACTTTGTGGGTACGGTTCGCAAGACCTTCCGCATTGCCCCCAAGAGCATTAGCGGGTTTACTGTGAGCGTGCCCGCAAGTGGCTCTGCGACTGGCCAGTACACAGAGAAGGCGGACCTTTCGGTCTTTGAGCCCATACCTACAGTGTACGTTGATGCCAGCATGCAAAACGTGCTTGATCCCGCCAACTACGACGTGAGCTACAAAGACAACGCTGCTGCAGGCGACGCAACCGTGCTCGTAACGGGTAAGGGCGATTACACTGGTACCGCTACGGGAACGTTTACCATAGTAAAGTACGCAGGCTCCGTCGCCTCCGATGGTGATAACAGCGTGGTTTGGTTCGTCGAAGACAGCGGTGCCATGACCATCAAGCCCAAGTCTGAAGGTACGGCGAATCTCCAGAGCGCATCAGCACTCAATTGGTCTCAGGCTGTGGCAGACTACACCACCGAAGTTACGGTTAAAGATGTTGCAAACTGCACGGACACGTCCGGCATGTTTAGCGGACTCACCAACGTTACGAGTGTAAACGTGCAAAACTTCGATACAAGCCAAGTCACAAACATGAGCGGCATGTTTGCAGGCTGCGAAAACCTTACGGCTGACGGCATTCAGGGCTCCATAAATACCACCCAGGTAACCAACATGAACGAGATGTTTGCCGGATGTACCTTGCTTGACAAGAATCCTCTTGCCGATGCGGATACGAGCAATGTGACCAGCATGCAAGGCATGTTCCGTGGATGCACGTCTCTGCAATCCCTCACGTTTGAGAATTCAGGCGTACAAGTGCAGGGATGGTTGGAAACCATAGCGGACATCTTTGTTGGCGTCCAGTCGGATGGCTCGGGGTTCTCAACGGCAAATGTTACGAACATGAGCCAAATGTTTGAGGGATGCACAAGCCTCGTTGATCTTGACCTCAGCGGCTTTGTTACCAGCCAAGTTACAAACATGAGCCAAATGTTTGCAGGGTGCACGGCGCTCAAGACGCTCAACATATCCAGCTTTGACACATCGAGCGTCACTTACATGGCAAACATGTTTGACCGGTGCAAGCTGAGCGAGTTCAGCATAGGCAGCGAGTACATAAGCGATGCAAACCAGGTCGCAGAGGAACTTCCGATTTCTTGCGCGGCCAACGGCAAGTGGTGGGCGCAGAGTGGGGTCGATTGGATGACTAACGAGCGGATAGTTGCATTGGGGGCGCAAGCCGCGCAGACGTACAGTCGAATTTGTGGGCTCGGCTCCGCAAACGTACGCATTGCGTCAAGCGACCTCGACGCCGCGTCGACCAATCATTACGTGTTTAACGGGTCGGCATATACACCCAGAGTCGATAAGGTCATTATTGGTGCGAGTGACATCGAGCTCACGGAAGGTGTGGACTATACGGTTGGCTATGAGCGCAACACCAACGCCGGCACTGCCTATGTGGTGATAAACGGTTTGGGTGACTATGCGTCACAGAGCAAGAAGGCGTTTGCCATTGACAAGAAGAGCATTGCGAGCGCAAGCGTGTCCGGCTTGGCAAGTCAAACCTATACGGGCAAGGCGTATACGCCAAAGCCTACGGTTAAGGTTGGTTCCGTAGCGCTTGCTCTTAACACCGACTACACGCTCTCCTACAAGGACAACACCAACGCCGGCACCGCAACCGTGACCGTTAAGGGCACCGGTAACTACAAAGATTCAAAGACCGCCACGTTTACCATTGCCAAGGCTGCCAACACGTTTACGGCCAAGGCGGCCAAGGGGTCGCTTGACATTACCTACAACGCCTCGACGGCTGTTGGTACGCCCGGAAACGTAACCACGAGCAAGGCCATTGGCTCCGTTGGCTACACAAACGCATCCTCCGATGCCGCGGCAAAGCGGTTTGCAGTGGATAAAACCTCTGGCAAGGTGACTGTACCCAAGGGTACGCAGGCTGGTACGTACGAAGTCAAGGTCAACGTCAAGGCTGCGGGGAATGCCAACTTCAGCCCTAAGGACGTTACCATTTCCTACAAGATCGTAATCAACAAGGCAAATAACACCATCAAGGTAACGGCGTCCAAGCAAAAGGTAAAGCTTGCCAAGGTAAAGAAGAAGGCTGTTACGGTTGCCCGACCCATGAGCGTCTCCAAGGCGGTGGGCAAGGTTACCTACAAGAACGTCTCTACCAATTCCAAGGCCAAGAAGTTTACGGTGAACAAGTCCACCGGCAAGGTTACCGTAGCCAAGGGCACGAAGAAGGGTACCTACAAAATCAAGATTAAGGTCAGCGCTGCTGGCAACGCCAACTACAAAGCGGCTACCAAGAGCGTTACCTGCTCGATAGTGGTCAAGTAACGTTGGCGCCACGCCAACGCCTATCGGGGACAACGCCCCAGAGTTCGCGAGCATGAGCGACCTCTGGGGCGTTGCCCCCGATTGCTATATACTCACTCTACGGGGCTGCAGTTGCCCCGAGAA
>JAUMWL010000282.1 GCA_030529665.1 Coriobacteriales bacterium | reverse complement strand
GCTGGTCCTTGAGGTCGTCGAGCGCGTGCATGAGGTCGCGCAGCCCCTCGACCTCGTCGCTGGGCACCCACACCTCCTTGAGCTCGCCCGCCAGCGCCAGCCTCGCGAGCCTGGCCGCGTCGTTGCGGTCGTTCTTCCTCGTCCTCGACTCCGACGAGGTGGGCATCTTGGAGGGCGCGATGGGCACGACCGTGACGTCGCCGCCGGTCAGCAGCCTCGCCGGCACGAAGCCGGTGCAGCCGGCCTCGTAGACACCGTAGGCCGGTGCGGGTAACTTTTCCATCCACCTGGCCATGGCCTCGTAGTCGTTGCCGCGGAACGTGCGCGTGCCGGTCTCGCCGGTCTCGACCACGAGCGCGCAGATCGTGGTGGTGCGTGCGTGGCTGTCGATTCCGAAGATGGTAGGATAGATCATGTGGGGCCTCCCGTCCCTCGTGGCGCCGCGCGCCGTCAACCGTGAAGAAGTTAGACATTGTGCGGCAAGGGAGGCCCTATTTCAACTCTCTCGTCCGAACCTCCCAGGTCCGTCGGTTCGGGTCATATCGTCTGAACCTGCCGTACACGTGCGTGGTGGCCTGGCCGTGGTCCGAGGCCTCCGCGATGTCGAAGGATCGCTCACGTCCCGCACCTCCTCGCCTACGCCGTTCCGCCCGCGCCTGTCAAAGGCGCACCGCCTTGGACGACGGCCAACACGATGGCGCGCAGGTCATCCGCGAGACCCAGCAGCGTCGCGTCGGACGGGCAAAGCAGGAAGCGATTTCCGATCCGCATGGCCCCGTGGCCATGATCTTGTCAAGGTCCCATACGCCAACGTGCTCGCACACGACGTCCTCCATCGATGCGGCAACGCGCTCGACATCGAGGAGCACCTTGGAACTGACCTCATAGACACAACCTTCAACGGGCATGTCGATGACACGCCAGACCTCGTAACCAAGGTCCTCGTAGTAGCCGTCCGACACGTCCTCGACACACCACGCCCCAAACTCCTCCGCGTGCGTCACCGCATCGGCATCCGACTCCGCAGCGATGGCCCATCCGCCACGCGTCCTCCAGACGCTCGCCAGCATGAGGTTCGTGCCGTGCTCAAGCGTGTACGAGAAAGTGCCGGGGTTGTCAGCACTCCATCTTTCGAGCTGGCTCTTCGTCACCTGATAGGCCTCAAGTCCCGTCGGCGTCCCGCTGCCCCCACCTGGCGTTCGGTGTCTGCGACACCTCCTGTACCTCAATACCTCACGTATTCGTGATGTTCTGGGGTACCATATAACCTCACGATTTTGTGATGTCAACAAGAAGGCATGCTTACCGTGAGGGGAATTGCCACAGCACCGCTCACCCCATCTCCGGGACTTGGCAAAACAGCCCGTCTACCTGCGTGAGTACCATATGAGTACCAACGGGCGAAGAACTCGCGGCGAGAGCGGGCCCGTGAGTACCAGTCGCGTTTGCGCGGCTAAACCGCACATTATCGTGACGTTCTTACTCAGGACGGTTCGGCAGAACAACCCATGAGGCTCCCCACCTGCGCATATCCGAACCCATCTGCCCGCCCATCGCCACGCACGCCTCGGGTGGCTTGCGGGTTCAGCTGTATACGACAGTCCACCCCGTGTACTAGGGAGCGCGGGGTGGACGACGCTAGAACCTCACGATAATGTGCTGTTTCACTCCCACTCAGTAGGGCTTTGGAGTTGGGGCAACTTTTCACGTCATCGTTTCCGCAGGTCAAAGGCTTGAAATTTCGACGCGACATGGAAGAGGCGTTCCGCATGGAAGAATCTCGGAAGAATCGTGCTCCGCGCCGTACCAGCGGAAGAACGCCTTGGAAAACGTAGGGTGTATGCCGCGTCATAACGTGCATCTCTAGAACACCTTCGAGACGGCCGCCACTGCCTCGCGCTTGGCGTCCATGTTCACGTGCGTGTAGATGTCCATGGTGATCTGGGAGCTGTAGTGGCCCGCCAGCTCCTGCATCACCTTGGGGTGCACGCCGTTCATCGCGAGCAGGGTGAGATAGGTATGGCTGAGTAAACTCCGACGTCGGAGTTTCTGGAGACATACGATGGCCTGTCACACGCTGCAGAACGCGGCGAGGGCAGGGGTAGACCTGCGGGCGGAGCTCCCGGTGCTGTCCGCCTACCTCGGCCACGCCTCGGTTG
>JAUMWL010000281.1 GCA_030529665.1 Coriobacteriales bacterium | reverse complement strand
TGTCTTTTGAAGCAGTGTGGGTTGCGTGGTGCCATGCGTGCTGTCTTTTCGAGCAGTGTGGGTAAAACGGTATCAGATGTGCTGTGATTGCGAGCAGTGTGGGTCAATATGCCACACAGCTCGCAATCACAGCACGCCTTAGCTGGCTGGACCCCCATAGTTCGCGATTTCAGCACGCCTTAGCTGGCTGGACCCCCACAGCTCGCAATCACAGCACGCTGTAGCCGGGCCAACCCTCACAGCTCGCGATTACAGCACTATACGCAAAAGCCAACAACAACGGAGGACGGGTCAACCGGCTCCCCCAGCGATTCCGGGTAGCCCGATTCCATCACGCGGTAGAAGTAGCCCTCCGTACCCGTGTTGGCATATCCTTGCCAGTCAAAGGGGTATGGCGAGCGATACCACCACGGCGATGTCCCGGAGCTTTGCGCCAAAGACAAGAACTCGCTGTTGTTTCCCTTGCCGTCCACACCAGCCTGAGCGAACACCTCGTACTGCGAGCCCTCGGCATTTAGCAAGCCGTCGATGTCTTGGTATCCGCGCATCTGCCTAAACTCATCAATGTCCCATGTAACGTCGCCACAAACCTCGTGAACCGAGAAGAGCCAGAGCTTGTCGGGCGTGGGGGTCACGCTTTCCAACGAATCCGTGCGTCCAACATTGTTCGTGAGCTTGTTTACCTCCACAAGCGCCTGAGTCAGGTCGTCATCCAGCATGGACGGCACCTCGTTGGCAAGCCAAGCGCGCAGCGTACTTGCCTGCCATCCGCCTTCGACAGTCTGCGTGTCGTTGATGGGACGAATGTCTAGGGCGCCCACCGTCATAAAGGTAAGACCCGCCTTTCCCGAACCGTCGGCCTTGTCGTCGTGGCGGATGCCCGCCAAGCGCACGTCTAAGAAGCGAGTGTTGTTGAGCACGATTTGCTTGGTTTGTGTGGTAAGCGAGCCGTCCTTCTCCACGAGTCCAAATTGCCTTGCAATCTCTCGCCCCTCCTCATCGGAGGCAGCCTGGGCTATTTGGTTCGAGATTAGCGAAAGATCGTCCCATGTATAGTCGTTGAGCTGCTTCTTTTCTATCGTGGACAAATCGGCGTCCCCAGCGGGCTCCCCCGCCCCCTCTTTGGACCCCTTTGTTTGCGATGCTGGCCCACCAGAGCACCCCGCCAACACAAGGCAAAGCGCCACCAGCAAGGCAATAAAACCCTTTTTCATGCAACCCTCCAGAGCAACTAAAGACGATTTGCCGTAAGCATCCTAGGTAATTGTAATGGATGACAAGAGCTTGCGATGAGCGGAGAGACGATTCGGGCGGAACGTGCTGTGATGGTGAGCTGTGTGGGTCAGACGGGGCGTTGCGTGCTGTGATGGTGAGCTGTGTGGGTCTACAACCCACACTGCAAACAATCACAGCACACATCCGTACAAAACACCCACACAGCTCGCAAACACAGCACACTTGGCCCAGGCCAACCCACACAGTTCGCAAACACAGCACGTCATACAGGCGTTGGCGCTCTTATTCGCTCTCACCAGCCTCGAGAACGCAAAAGGAGGAGACCCGAAGGCCCCCTCCCTTGGCAATCTATGGAGTCAAGCGACTCGAGTCAAGCAACTAGGCAAGCTTCTTGGCGCCACCGTTGCTCTTGATCTTGGCCTGGGCAGCCGCAAGGCGGGCGATGGGCACGCGGAACGGCGAACAGGACACGTAGTCAAGACCGAGGTCGTAGTACTTCTGGATGGAGTCGGGGTCGCCACCGGTCTCGCCGCAGACGCCGCAGACGATGTTGGGGTTGGTGGCCTTGCCGCCGTTAACGCCCATCTCAACGAGGCGAGCAACGCCACGGTCGAGGGTAGCGAACGGGTTGGTCTTGATGAGCTTCTCGTTCATGTAGGTGTCGAGGAACGAGGACTCAACGTCGTCGCGCGAGAAGCCGAGGCAGGTCTGCGTGAGGTCGTTGGTGCCGAAGCTGTAGAAGTCGGCGTACTTGGCGATGTGGTCGGCGGTGATGGCAGCGCGCGGCAGCTCGATCATGGTGCCGATGGGGATCTCCAGCTTGACGCCGTACTCCTCCTCGACGGCCTTGATGTCGTCCTCGCACATCCAGCGGAGGTGCTTGAGCTCCTCGGAGAAGGCCACGAGCGGGATCATGATCTCGGGCTTGGC
>JAUMWL010000280.1 GCA_030529665.1 Coriobacteriales bacterium | reverse complement strand
CGATTGCACCTCTAACGCAACGAGCTACGCGCAGCCACCCGTCAAGCGCTCGTCCTGCGTCACATCTTCCGGATGCATGAGAACGAGCTCGGCAGGCGTAATGCCGGTTCTTGCGCAATAGTTCTCACAGACGTCAAGAAGCACATCGGTCTCTTCGCTGATAGCCGTCCAAACCACGCTTAGAGATGTCCCCGGATAGTCATGGACCAGGCGGTTTCTCATGCCTGTGATTTGGTCCCACGGCACATCGGGATACCTGCTCTTCACGGCAAAAGAGAGACCCGCACACTCCTCAATGATTCTTTCGAGCCCATGGTAGAGCCCGTCCACGAGCAGCTGCTCCATATCGTTTCGAGGCTCGACGAACGTCTCCCTCGTGATGCCAGAGGCCGCAAGTCTGCGCTTGAGCTGATGCGTTGCCACCCAGATCTCCGCTATGCGTCGGTCGTCATCCTGCCTGGCGCTCATAGATCATCACCTTGTCTCGGTCGTATGCTTGCAGGAAGGCCGGCGTGCTTCTCGAGCGCACGAGGGTGTTGAGATCCACCTTGCAGCCCAGGGCGTCGGCGAGCTCGTCTTCCAAGGTAAGGAACGAAAAGCCAAGCTCTCTCGAACCATCGAGTTCGACCATGATGTCGACGTCGCTCCTGCGGTTCTGGGTACCACGAGCAACCGAACCGTAGAGCCATGCCCGCCTGATCGGCCAGTCATCCAGAACGGGGGCCACGCATGCCGCTATGAGGGGGACGTCGAGTTCGACGGGGTTTCTTCTTGCTACGTCCACAGGGCATCCATCCGCTCTCGTTCTCGGGGTGCGCGTTTACTCCCGCACAGTATCTTAGCCCAAAGCACGTGTGCGGCCCGCAAGAACAGGTTGCACGCGTGCTTTGGGCTAAGCGTTGGGCGGAAGGCCCTACCCACAACCACCAATGCGCACCAATCACCCCACCACCTTCTCGAAGCGGAACATGCCGTCGGGGAACTGGTCGTCCGGCTCCCCGTGACCGGCGTCGGGGTCGTTGGGGTCCGGATGGTGGCTGTTGAAGAACTCGACGATGTGGAAGCCGCACCGGTTGACGTAGAAGTGGATGTTGCGCGTCTCGAAGTAGGGCGTGACCAGGCCCCAGACCCTCACCTCGGGGTACGTCCTCTCGATCTCGCACCATGCGGCGTACCCGATGCCCCTGCTGTGGGCGCGCGGGCTGGTGAACAGAATCTCGAGCTCTCCCCTCTCGCCGTCCACCTTCACGATGGCACCGCCAACCTTCTCGCTGTCCCGGACGATCCGCCACGCATCGCCCTCGTCGATGCAGCGCTCGATGGTCTCGCGGGAGATGATCTGGCCGTCCTCCTCGAAGTGGTCGTCGCGGCGACCGAACTCCTCGAGGGCACCGTAGTTGAACGCCTCTTGGTTGTCGAGGATGAACTGCTCGCGGTCGTCATCTCGCAACGGTTCGAGCCAGACGCCATTATCCACGTCCACAACCTCCTTCTCGCCGGCGTTCCTTTTAGAGCGGGTGAACGGAACTGTGGCCATCCTAACGCAAAACGGGGTGCCTTACCAGGGCACCCCGTACTCGCGCTTTGACCAGGACTAAGCAGCTTCCAGCACGAACGCCTTCTGCTGACAGGTGAGGTGGTAGTGGCCACAGTAGGGACACTCGTACCATCTCAGAGACTTGCCACTTGCAACTGCTCGGTATCGAATTGTTCTCTCTGCCTCTGCCACGCTGAAGTACGTAGACTTGTTCAGGCACATGCGCACCCAACGCCTATCGCCCTTCTGGTTGGCATCCGAATACTCGTCGAAGTACCCGACGCCTTTCCCTCTGGGCACACCCAGAAGATTGAGGTTTGAATCGCAACCGTGAGAGCCCCGTCGTCTGCTCGTGGTGACCTCCCTATTCCGTTGTCAATACGCATGGATTAGGATAGCTCAGGGTTCCGCGCGATGACGAATCAACTCTTCCTCTTGACGAGTCTGTGAACACCTGGATGCTTATACAAAGATACGACTTAATGCTATAACTCATTGTTTATAGACGTATTGTAGATGCGAGTCGGCGAACCGTCGGCGAAACCGGCCCGCGGAGGTGGGCTGGGGTTTGTGACGGGCCGTTGACTGGGGGACGGGCACGCGGGTATACTGAAGCCGACGACCAGCCTAGT
>JAUMWL010000132.1 GCA_030529665.1 Coriobacteriales bacterium | reverse complement strand
AACCCATTCGAGAAGTTCGAGCGCAAGCGGTTCATGTACTACTCGCGCGACCTCGGGCAGGTCTCGCTCAACCACGCGCTCCTCTCGCGGCTCACGCCCGACGACATCGCCGCCGTCCGCGCCCAGATGCGCGCCGACCTCGCCGACTACTACGCCAAGCTGTAGCCATCGTGACCGTTTGTGGTTTGCGATTTGGGGCTTATCGCCAATCCGCCAACCCCAATCCGCAGCTTTTGCCGGAAAGCTAGGATTCGACGTCCCCATCGATTCGAACCGCACCTCTTGACTGGGAGGATGCAATGTGGGTAAATATACGATAGACGGCGAAGCCCGTCGGTCTGAACCGGGCCACGCCGTTTGAGATTTCCGAGGGCTGCTAGTTGCCGCTAGTGGCCCTCTTTCTTATCTTCGCGGTTATTCGACCCTTCCGCCTCGGACATGAGCTTGATGATTGCCGTCGTGAGCACCAAGATGGCGGTCACGAGCTTAACGATTGCGATCAGCATCTCCATGGGACCTCACCTCCTCCCGGAGGCATGGCCCGGCGAACGGGACTTACACGCCGCCTACCGTACGGGGATTGTATCACGCAAACATGGGGCTTATCGCCAATCCGCCAACCCCAATCCGCTGCTTTTGCCGGAAAGCTAGGACTGCTACGGCCTACCTCGCGTACAATAATTCGAACCACAAGGACGGCACCAACACCCAAGGAGGAACCAAGCATGACTATAAGCAAGACCATCGTCGCGCCGGTAGCGGCACTCGCACTGGCATTCTCCCTCGTCGCATGCGGCGGCAACACCCAGAGCGCGTCCACCGAACCCGAGCAAGAGACCCAGACAACCGCCGCCGACGAAAGCGCAGAGACCCAGAAGATCGGCGAGTATCTTATAGTTATAAACACCGAAGGCTACGGACAGGTCTCCTTTACCCACAAGGACGAGAACTTTGGCTACGGCGACCAGGGCATCACGCACGCCGACGCAGGCGACACGATTGCCATGAGCGCCAAGCCCTCGGACGACAGCTGGAAGTTTGTTAAGTGGACCAAGGACGGCGAGGACTTCCTAACCACCGCCGACATCATAGTTACCGTGGACGGCGACGCCACCTATGCGGCCGTTTTTGAGGCGGTAGAGTAGCTCGGCCCGCCAGAGTGGCTGCCAAGCAAATGGGGGCATCCCCATCGCTTGTCCCCATCGCTTGAGGGCGACCCCTAGCAAGGGCCGCCCTTTGCGTGGACGCATTTGTTAACACGCACGCACCAAGCGCGTAACGCAACGGCTCCCAAATCGACGTACAATGGAATCCCGTATTGGCCGGATTGCGCATGGGGACGGTTCCCGTGCGTCGAGGGGATACGGGAGAAAAGCATGACGAAGCACATATTCGTAACCGGCGGCGTGGTATCGGCGCTGGGCAAGGGCATAACGGCGGCGAGTCTGGGACGCCTGCTCAAGGCGCGCGGCTACAAGGTTACCATGCAAAAGGCCGACCCCTACCTCAACGTGGATCCCGGCACCATGAGCCCGTTTCAGCATGGCGAGGTGTTTGTTACCGACGACGGCAAGGAGACCGACCTCGACCTTGGGCACTACGAGCGCTTCATCAACGAGAACCTCAGCGCCGACTCAAACTTTACCTCCGGTCTTATCTACCAAGAGCTCATAGAGCGCGAGCGCCGCGGCGACTTTTTGGGCGGCACGGTGCAGGTGATTCCGCACGTAACCGACGCCATAAAGGACCGCTTTGCGCGGATTGAGGAGACGCCCGACACCGATGTGGTCATAACCGAGCTGGGCGGCACCATCGGCGACATAGAGGGTCAGCCGTTCGTGGAGGCCGTTCGTCAGTTTAGGAAGGACCGCGGCCCCGGCGAGACCGTCCTCATCCACGTGAGCCTAGTGCCCTACATCGCCGCGGCGCACGAGATAAAGACCAAGCCCACGCAGCACTCCGTAAAGGAGCTAAGGTCCATGGGCCTTGTGCCCGACTTCATAGTGTGCCGCTCCGACCACGAGGTGGACGCGGACGTGCGCGCCAAGATTGCGAGCTTCTGCGACGTGGACGAGGACTGCGTGTTTGAGAACTCCGACTGCCCCTCCATCTACGACGTGCCGCGTCATCTGGCCGACCAAGGCTTCGACCTCAAGGTATGCGAGCGGCTGGGGCTCGACCCGCGCACAAGCAACATGGGCAGCTGGTACTCGTTCACCGGCGCGCTCCACGAGGCGGAGGCGCTGCGCGACGCCACGCACATAAAGGTGGTGGGCAAGTACACGCAGCTCCCCGACGCGTACCTCTCGGTCATAGAGGCTCTGCACCACTCGGGCGTGTACTACGGCCGACACGTGGACATTCAGCTCGTGGACGGAGAAGCCATAACGCCCGACAACGTAAACGAGGTGCTGGGAGGCGCCGATGGCATCCTGGTGCCCGGAGGGTTTGGTCAACGCGGCGTGGAGGGCAAGATTGCCAGCGCCGCAAAGGCTCGCATGGAGCGCATCCCCTACCTTGGCGTGTGCCTGGGTCTGCAGGTTGCCGTGTGCGAGTTCGCCCGCTACGTTTGCGGCATGGAGGGGGCAAACTCCACGGAGTTCGAGCCCCAATGCACCTGGCCGGTTATTGACCTCATGCCCGACCAGCAGGGCGTGGACGATAAGGGCGGCACCATGCGCCTGGGCCTCTATCCCTGCCAGCTGACGGAGGGCACACTCGCGCGCGAGGCGTACGGACGAGGGCTGGTACACGAGCGGCACCGTCACCGCTTTGAGGTAAACAACGCGCTTCGCAATGAGCTCGTGGAGGCGGGACTCGTTGTCTCTGGCACCTCGCCCGATGGCAGGCTGGTCGAAATGGTTGAGCTGCCGCAGTCTGAGCATCCGTGGTTTGTGGCGTGCCAGGCGCATCCCGAGTTCAAGAGCCGACCCAACGACCCGGCGCCGCTCTTCCGCGAGTTCGTGCGCGCGGCGATCGCTCGTCACGAGGGCGTGCCGCGCGAACAGGTGCGCGTCATTGGCGTGCCCGTCATCCCCGAGTAGGTGCTGTGACGACGCCCTCCGTTGTAACACGGGCGGAGGGCGTCGTCACACAAAGGGGGTTGGTACCTCAGTGCCATGCTCCTTCATGTGGGCTTTTATGGCAGCAAACGTCTCGTCACTTATGTAGTGCTCTATGCGACACGCATCCTCGGTGGCCGTTGCCTCGCTCACGCCAAGGTTGATGAGCAGCTGCGTAAGCACTACGTGGCGCTCGTAGATGCGCTTTGCGATCTTCTCGCCCGCCTCGGTAAGCTGAATGTGGCCGTGCTCGTTTGTGACGGCCATGTTGTTCTTTTTAAGTATCCCAAGCGCACGGCTTACCGACGGCTTAGAGAAGCCCATGCGCTCGCCCACGTCAACCGACCGCACCTTTGGCGACTCCTGGGACAGAACATAGATTGTCTCTAGATACATTTCCCCAGACTCATGCATTGCCATACGAGTTACCTCCGCGTTGTTTTTGACGGGCATATGCGAGACTATCACACAAAGACAGTTATAAACAAGGTGTCGAATCGCCAGACCATATGTTAGACTGGGCCAACCGGAATTGCCGTAAAGGTTGCGAGGCGCACATAGAGAGTGATGGACGTGAGGAAGTATCGGGCAACGATTGTGGCTGGCGCACTGGTGGCGTGCGTGCTTCTTCTTGCGTTTATGCTCGCGGGGCTGGGTCGGGCTAGCGTGTCCGAATCGGGCCTGGTAGTGCGTGTGCACGACGGCAGCGGAGATGTGCATGAGTTTCCCCTCGACCAAGATGCGCGGCACACCATCAAGACTAGCTACGGGTGTAACACCATCCAAATAGAGAACGGCGCCGTGCGCATGGTAGACGCCGACTGCCCCAACCACAGCTGCATGAACCAAGAGGCGCTCTCCAAGCCTGGCGCGCAAATCATCTGTCTTCCGCATAAGCTCTGGGTGGAGGTCGCACGCGCTCAGGAAGATGGGACGTCGGAGCTGGACGAGAACCTGGTTGTGTGGTCGAAAGACGACCTCGACACAATTGCGAGATAAAAAGGTCGCACGTACTCTTCACAGTACGGCCACATTTGCGATTTTCTGTTAGCAATGACTAACTTATGCTACACTACGTCTGTCAGGAAAGCGGATGCCATGGCATCCCGCGTCAAACGCGGTCACAGAGGTTCCTCTCCCCTCTCTTTCCCCTCACACACACCGCATCTGGCAAGGCGCCTCGTCTCCCCCGCGAGGCGCCGCTTTTTGAAGTGTCAAAAAGGGCTAAACCCCTTTTGTCACACAATGTTCCGAGCAAAGAAGGGCGAGCAGAAGGAAGTATCCCCCTCGCCCGCCTGCGTGCTATCCGCTTACGCTGTCGCTCATGTCGCTCATGTCGCCCCTAAAACCGCCCATTCCGGCGCCCATGTCATCCACCCGGACGCCCATTCCGCCGGCTCCTGGACCACCCATGCCGCCGCCCATTCCGCCGCCCATCATGGAGTTCTGTATCGTGGTAACCTGCTCGCCGTTAACGGTTACCGTGCCACCAGACAGTTCCGCCTCACCGTCGAAGTCAAACGCATACTGCGCGGATATGGTAACCGTACCTCCAGAGATGTACAGGTTTCCGTTTGAGTCCAGCGCGTCAGTGTCGCCCGCCGCCATGGTAATGTCCACCACGCCACCGCGAATCTCAATCGTAGGGGTGCTTATGGTCGACTTGTTCGTGGCATTGACGCCGTCGTCCGACGCGCTGATGTTTACGCTACCGTCGTTGATCTGCACGTAGGTGCCCTCTATGCCCTCGGCAGCGTTTATCTGCAGCGAACCCCCGTCAATTTGCGCCACGCAGGTTGCCTGAATGCCGTCGGACGCAGCCGCTATGTCAAACGTCCCACCCGCAATGTACACGTTGCCCACGGTATTGTCTTCGTCGTATTCCGCATGGATTGCGTCCTTGTTTGACGTTATGGAGAAGTTCCCGTCCGCCACGAGCACGTTTTCGTTTGCCTCAAGGGCATCGGCCTGGCACTCGATCACGTAGGTGCCACCCGTTATCTTAAGGTCGTCCTTGCACGACACGCCGTTGTCCGTGGATTCTATGTTCAGCGTCCCCAAGCCGTTGAGCACGAGGTCATCCTTGCTAAAGATCACAGCATCCACGTTTGTCGAGCCGTCCACCGCAAACGTCCCCGTAACGCAGAGCGTGTTGGTGGTTCCCTCAACCGTGGTGACGAACACCTTGTCCGCCGATGCCACATAGATGGCCGCCGAGTCGTCGTTGGTGATCGAGAGGCCGTCGAGCACGAGCTGGACCTTCTCGCTTGAGTCAACGTCCACCGTTATGGTGACGTTATTGGCCGTTCCGGTAACTACGTACGTGCCTTCTTTGGTAATGCTCACGTCCTCGCCGCTCTTTACCGTTATGGACGTTGCCTCGGCAAGGTCGGCCTCTTGCGTAAGGTCGCGGTCGGTAAACAGGTCCTCCGTATTCATCGCGCCGTCACTTGACGCGTTCACGGCAGTGACCATCGCAGAAGAGTCAGCGCTCTTTGCCGTCGCGTTTGTCTGCTCGTCTGTCACGCTTGCCTGTTCGCTCGTGGTGGCAGATGCCGACTCTGCCACCCGCGACGCCCGCTCGATCACCTCGGACGGACTTGCGCCACACCCTACCAGCGAAAGGGCAACAAGACCTGCCAGCACCGAAGCCTTTGCCTTTTCCGTATTCCAACCAAACATGTGGTACCTCCTCTTTGTCGGGTCAACCAACGCGGATAGGGTATGGCCCCAACTTAAAACGTGCCTTAAAGACTCGGTAGGCACACATCGTTGAAGTTTTTTAAGGTTTGCATACGAGCGCTCATCCGCCGGCATGGGCATCTATGGCGCCCACAACAAGCGGGGGATGGATTGCAGAGCGTCGTGTCCTTATAACAATAGCGGCGGTTTTGGGGTCTCTGTTGGTCTTGGGCACCTTCCTAGACGAGGCGATTGCAAAGGCGCTGTACTCGCCACGCAACTTGGTGTTTACGATAATCACAACAATTGGCATCTATCCCTTTGCCGCGTCCATAGTGTTGTTTTTGGGTGTGGCGTGCGAGAGGATCGGACACGGCACAAAGACCAAGGCCGCGAAGGCTGTCCTAGGTGCCGTAATGGCGCTGGCCGCTGTGTTTGTTGGGTTCGTCGGAGCGGCGTCGCTTGTGGAAATCGATTGCCTTGGCAGCATCGCGCCTTCTCTTACCAGCAACTACCTGGTTATAACGGTGCTAAGCCTAGTTGTTGAATGGCCGCTGTTCTATGTTGGCTGGCGCCTCGCCACACGCAGCGACGACAAGCTCCTCTTAAAGAAGGCGGTCTGCTTTGTGCTCGAATTGCTTGCCGCCTTTATATTTATGCAGCTTACCAAGGGCATTTTCAACCGCCCGCGATACCGTGTCGTGGCGGAAGGCTTGGAAGGGGTTGGCTTTGTCCCTTGGTACAAGATCTCGCCCAAACCCTTGGAGCTCATGTCGATGCACGGATTGGATCGCACTGAGTTCAGGTCCTTCCCCAGCGGACATGCGCTCATGAGCATTTCGACCATAAGCATATTGCTCTCGCTCACATGGCTCATCCCAAGCCTTCGTGATAAGCGCATACAACTCTGCTGGACCGGCTTCGCGTTTGCGGTCGTCATTATGCTTACCCGCATGCTCCTTGGCGCACATGGACCTGCACAGCAACCTCACGGCGGCGGTCATTGCCTACGAGGGCATTCAGTACCAGCACCTATCGCCACAGGTGATGAGCGAGAATCAGCTTGAATGGCTGGGAGAACACCTGCGCATACTCTCCGGGTTCTATGGGGTGCTGCGTCCCTTTGACGGCGTGGTGCCGTATCGTCTGGAGATGCAGGCACGGCTCGCGGTGGGCGATGCCCAGAACCTGTACGAGTATTGGGGCGATGCCTTGGCGCGCAGTCTGGCACGCAACGCCAACACGGTGGTTAACCTCGCCTCAGTGGAATACGCAAAGGCAGTGCTTCCATGGGCAGAGAAGACCGGCCTGTCTGTGCTGACATGCGTCTTTGGCGAGCTGCGCGAAGGGCGCTTTGTTCAGAAGGCGACCGAGGCAAAGGCGGCGCGCGGCACCTTTGTGCGATGGTGCGCGGAGCGCGACGCAGATGACCTCAACGAGCTACGCGCCTTTGACGAGCGGGGCTATGCACTGGACGAGTCGCGCTCGAGCGCGGACAAGCTCGTGTTTGTGCGCTGATGCTACTCCTCTCGGAGCCAGCGCTCCGGATAGCACGTCTCCACGGCATCCACGACCATGCCCGCCAGGTCGTCATCCGTCCCAAACAGGGATACGTAACCCTCCAGGTTCTTGGCCTTCTCGCGCAGCATGCCCTTTTTGTTTAGGACAAACATGTGGCACTTGCGTTTGCCGTTCTTTGCGTCCTGAATCATGTTTGCGCCAGAAGAGTTCCCGTCGAGGGCGATGAGAACCGAAGGCCTGCGCTTAAAGACTTCGTAGGCAACGCTCTTGTAGATGCCCATGGGACTAGGCTCAATGGAGACGCGTATGCGCACCTCGGAACGCAACAAGGCATTTGCCTCCTCCGGCCCAATTCGAGCCGGCACGAAGGCGTAGATGTCAAACTTCCCCTGGTTCTGCTTGGCCAGGTACTGCTCGTAGCCCGATAGGCTGTGGCCGATGACCAAGAACATTTTGCTGGGATTCCCTTTGGCAAGGACATCGTCCAGCAAGGCGCAGACGTTGCGATGGCGTCTCGTCACATGGCGGTCGTTGTTGAAGGACCCGCCCACAAGGATCACGGGCACCCGGTCGCATGGCAGCTCCTCAATCTTGCCCGCAAAGACCAAGGTGCTGTCCTTGGTGTTTGGGAGGTCCAGCAATCTCTCTTCTGGCAGCCTTTGTTCCCGCATCCGCGCGGCATAGAGGGCCTCCACATCTTTTGCGCGCGTCTCCTCTACAAAGGCACGCATTTTCTCATCGAGGGCGACAAGGCCCCTGCGCCGGACCGCGTCCTCCGCGCGATGCATGGCAACAAGCTCCTCCGCTGAGAGGTCGAGCATCTTTTGGAGCGCCAGCTGCTCGTCAATCGAGTCCGTCCCATACAAGGCACCGCCGTCCGTCCCCTGCACGCAGGGCACGCCTGCCGCCAGGTACTGGCGCAAGGGATGGCGCTCCAGCTGGCTCAGGTTGTTCAGCCGGACGTTCGAGGTGAT
>JAUMWL010000279.1 GCA_030529665.1 Coriobacteriales bacterium | reverse complement strand
AACTGGGATCCGTATCAAAACACGAGCGACGTCTCCGTTGCCGTGGTAAACGAGGACAAGCCGCAAAAGCTGCAGAGCATGGGCAAGGTGTGCGTGGGCAACATGCTCGTGGAGGCGCTAGAACAAAACGACAAGATCGGCTGGCGCTTCCTGGATGAGGCCGAGGCGCTCGAGAACGTGCGGGCAGGCTCCTGCTATGCCGCGATCGTCATCCCCGAGGACTTTACCAAGAGCCTCACCGGCGTCTTGGACGGCAAGACGGACAAGGCGCACCTCAAGTACTACGTAAACGAGAAGGCAAACGCCGTGGCGCCAAAGGTCACCGACACGGGAGCCTCCACCATCGAGACGCAGGTAGACGAGCAGTTTATTGCCACGGCAGGCAAGGTAATAGCCAAAAAGCTCGGAAATCTGGCCCAAAGGCTCACGTCGCATGCGGATGGCGCGGCAAACGACCTCTCCTCCTCCCTCGACGAGGCGCATGCCACCATAGACAAGATGGACGGGCAGCTCGGCTCGCTCTCAAAGAGCCTATCGGACGCCCAGCAAGCCCTCAGCGGCGCAGCGGATCGGCTCTCGGCCCTCAAGGGCAAGGGCACCGCCGCCAGCGAGTCCCTAGACAACGTCCTTGGCAACTTTGCCACCACGCGACAGAACGCGCATGACATCATGGGCAACATAAGCACCTCCCTTGCAGAAGGGGCCTCCTCCATAATGGGGCTTTCGTCCACGGCCACCTACGACGTCTCGTCTTTGGCAGGCGACATCGCCGCCGCGCAGTCGGAGGTAGACGCAGCCATCGCCGCACTCGAGAAGGACCTTACCGACAGCGAGGCGCTCGAGGCAAAGGTGGGGAGGACCATCGACGTAATTGTGGAGTACGATCCAGACGACGATGGAGTACGAGCAACGCTTGCCGAGCTCCACAGGCAGCTCTCGTCAGAGCATGACGCGCTAACGCAGATCTCCGACGCCGAAGCCGCAAAGATCGACGAGCTGAGGTCGCTCGAGCAACGGCTCGGCACGTCGGCTCGCGAAGTGATGGACCTCGCACAAGCGATAAACCAGCGCACGCAAACGGCGGTGAGCGGAATCCAGAGCGCCCAGACCGGCGCGGTGAGCACGAGCCTGTTGCAGATCAACACCGCGCTCGACACGTTTGTGCAGGTGGCTCAGCAGCTCAGCAGCGCATTGCGATCTGTTGACCCCATCGTGGAGCAGGTGATTGGCGTGAGCGCCGAGCTGGCAGGCACCTTGGATCAGTCGGGCGACGCCCTCGCAAGCACGCGCGAGTCGCTTGGCACCATTGCCTCCGACCTCGAGACGCTGCAAAGAGAGCTCGCCACCATTCGCGGATCGCAGGAATGGGAGCTCATCAAGGACCTTGCGGCCACGAACCCTGCTGGGGTAAAGGAGTTTCTTACCGCCCCGGTATCCATCGACCAAAACCGCCTGTATCCGGTGGAGAACTACGCGAGCGGCGTGGCGCCGTTCTTTACCAGCCTCGCGCTCTGGGTGGGAGGCATCGCTCTTGTCGCCATCTTTAAGCTAGAGGTGGACGAGACTGACCTTGGCGAGCTGCGTCCCTGGCAGGCGTACTTTGGGCGCTGGGCACTGTTTGTCCTCCTAGGCGCGCTGCAAGCCGTTGCGTGCTGCACGGGCGACCTCCTGCTGGGCATACAGTGCGACTATCCCGCGGCTTTCTTCCTCGCGGCAATCGTGGCGTCGTTTGCGTTCATAAACATCATCTATGCCCTCTCCGTGGCGTTCAAGCACCTGGGCAAGGCCCTTGCCTTTACGCTCATCATCTTGCAGGTGCCGGGCTCGGCAGGCATGTATCCCTTGGAGATGATGCCCCCGTTCTTCCAGGCCATTGGCCCATGGCTTCCCTTTACCTACTCAAACAACGCCATGCGCGAGGCCATCGCAGGCTTCTATGACGGCAACTTTGCAAAGGACCTGCTCATACTTTTGGCGTTCATTTTGCCCTCGCTTCTTATAGGCGTTGCAGCGCGGCGCCACCTAGTGGGCATCAACGCATTCTTTGACCAGCGGCTGCGCGAGACCGACCACCTCATGGTGAGCGAGCCCGAAGCCAAGGTGGACAGTCGGCTCCGTGAGCGCACGACCACGTTGATGGCTGGCAATGCGGGCGAGCGCCAACAAACGTTCGAGAAGGCCTACCCCGCCCTCAAGC
>JAUMWL010000278.1 GCA_030529665.1 Coriobacteriales bacterium | reverse complement strand
GAGCTGTGTGGCTGGTCCGCCGCCAAGCGTGCTGTAATCGCAAGCTGTGTGGCTTGTGCGTCCAATTGTGTGCTGTCTTTTCGAGCTGTGTGGCATGCCGACCCACACTACTCGCAAAGACAGCACACTACCCCGAAACCGACCCACACAGCTCGCAAAGACAGCACGACCCGTCCCGCACCACCCACACCGCTCGCAATCACAGCACGCTACGTCTCACGTCCCACGCTGTTTGCGACAAACTTCACTTTATGTTGTGTCATGCAAAGCAATGCAAGCTGCATGTGGTGTAAACTAGCATGCTGTTGAACCGCCACAGATTGGGAGCACGCCATGGACGACAAATTCACCCTCGACTTGGACGCCGGGTATCAGAGCACCAACCTCTACAAGGACGCCAGTCCTGCCATGCGCCGACAACTGAATCGCTACAAAAAGGAGAACGACATCTCGGACGAGCACATGTTTTTGTTGCTGTTCGAGAAGGACCTTGAGTCGGTTCCGGCATCGGCGCGCAACCAAGGCGAGGTTGTTACCAGCGCCATGATAGTGCTGGGGTTCCTCTTGCTGTGGACCTCGTTGCAAACGGCCATGAACGCAGAAGGCGGCGCAAACGTACCGCTCATCTTCATTTCCGTCGCATCGTTTTGCATGGTGGCCGTGGTGTACTACCTGGGCCTGCTAAATCCATACAAGCGCGCTGTGCGCAACCTCAAGAAGCGCCTAAAGAAGATGCCCGAAGTGCCCGACTTTGACGAGTGGAATCTGCAGAACCCCGGTCGTGCCGACCGAAAGCAAAACAAGGGCAACCGTCGCCGCTAGATCGCCTGGCTCGGTTAGGTCGCTGCGCGCTCCATGCGCACGACGGCAAATGACGTGCCGTCCGTATCGGTAAGGTCCACCGCATAGCCGCTCTTCTCGGTGCAAAAGCGAGGAACTATCATATCTCCCAGCTGTGCCGCGCGTTTGTACGACACGAGTATGCGGTCGGGCCTAAAGCCGTTGGTCCGGGCGCCTATGAGGTCGTTGGCCATGGCCACGTACTGGCCGTTGTTTACGTGGCGATTCATGTCGAGATGGCGCTCCTCCACGGTAATGGGGGGCAGCTGCTCGGACTTGCCCGCAAGGGTCAGCTTGCGTTGCGTGGGCGGAAGGTCCAAGGGCTCGTCGTCCGTGAGGTACACCATCTCGTACGAGGGAATGCGCACGGGACGCCCATGCACGATGTCAAACGTAAACCACAGCGAGTCCGCCCACACCAGGGGATTGCCGTCCTCCGTCTCCATAAGGAAGTTTCTTGATGCCAGGGTCACCTTCATGTTGTGGCACCAGGTGCTCACACGTATGCGCTCGGTAAACCGTGGCAACCTAAAGATGCGAATCTGCCAGGCGGCAATAAACCACGCAATCCCACGCTCGGCGCAATAGTCAAACCCGTGTCCGATGCTCTCGGTGTGAAACGTGGAGCAGTCCTGCAGGTAGTTGATCATGGCGGGAATGGTAAGCAGGGCATCGCTCCCGCACTCGCTGTAACGAACGGTGCTATGGTAGGTATACATACGTCATCCTTAAACTTATGTTTGGCTACGTTTGTGGGTACGTGCTCCCTCATTGCCTCAGCCTATACTATAGTGAACCATAGTGCGTGCGGAGAGGAGAAGCAGTATGGTGCAAGGTGTTATTTTTGACATGGACGGGCTCATGTTTGACACGGAGCCGGTGTGGGGTGCGTGCTGGGCGCCCGTATGTGCCAAGATGGGCATAGAGGTCCCAGAAGGCATGGTGGCCGGGGTGCGAGGCTGCGCCGGAGACACCATGCATGCGGCGCTACGTCGCTACCTTGGTGACGACGCCCCTGTGGAGCAGATCTGGATTGACGAGAAGGAAATGGTGCACAACATCATTGCAAACGAGGGTGTGCCAAAGAAGCCTGGCCTTGACGACCTGTTGGAATACCTGCACGACTGCGCCATTCCCGTGGCGGTTGCATCGTCGAGCACCAAGTCGGCCATTCATGCAAACTTGGAAAACGGCGGCATCGCACACTACTTTGACGTGCTTCTTTCGGGCGAGAGCTTGGGCCGCGGAAAGCCCGATCCCCTCATCTTTACCGAGACGGCAAAGCTTTTGGGCACCGATCCCAAGCGCACGCTGGTGCTTGAGGACAGCTTCAACGGGGTCGAGGCCGGGTACCGGGGAG